>USLO01000158.1 GCA_900555515.1 uncultured Collinsella sp. | reverse complement strand
GCGGAATCTGCCTGCATCGCGATCCTCCCCTAGATATTTAGACAGTCAGTTGAATAGGCATACTAGGAGCATCGCCGGCCCGTTGTGTTTCCCACCCGTTTCGAAACAATCGCGTAACGCACGCCTTACGAGTGGGCACCGCCGACCTCAAGGACGACGACAAGGCCCCCAGGTTCGGCCTGTAAGCTCACCGCTTCAAACATCTCAATCTGTAACAGGAAGACCCAATTTTGGCGCTTAGATGTTACAGATTGAGATTTTCTGCAGGACAGTTTTGGTTTATCTCAATCTGTAACACGAAGGGCCGGTTTTTGCAGCTAACTGTTACAGATCGAGATTTTCCATAGGACCATTTCTTCCTGTCTTGATCTGTAACACCTAGACCCAATTTCCATCCCTAGTCGTTACAGATCAAGACATTTCGCAGCCCCCCTTCATCATCCTAATCAAAACAGCAATTTTGTTAGTCTTGGTCAACTTTTGAGCCTAAAACGGGTATCCTTTGCGGCGTCAAACAAACGGCACGCAGGAGCTCACCATGCTCAACCATCTCAAACAACACTTTGGCTCCCGACGCACCGGTGGTCACGGAGGCCTAGACATTGCGCGGCATATCGGCCCCGGGCTGCTCGTGACCGTCGGCTTTATCGATCCGGGCAACTGGGCCTCCAATATGGCCGCGGGTTCGCAGTTTGGCTACGCGCTGCTGTGGATCGTCACACTGTCCACGATTATGCTCATCGTGTTGCAGCACAACGCGGCACACCTGGGTATCGCCACGGGCGCCTGTCTCGCCGAGGCCACGACACGCTACCTCCCCCGCTTCATTGGACACACGGTACTCGCCAGCGCCTATCTCGCGACCATCGCCACCGCCATGGCCGAAGTCCTGGGTGGCGCGATCGCGCTCCAGATGCTCTTTGGACTGCCCGTGCGTGCGGGCTGCGTCATCGTGGCGGCAGTATCGATGGCGATGCTCATGACGAACTCCTACAAGCGTGCCGAACGCTGGATCATCGCCTTCGTAGGCGTGGTAGGACTCTCGTTTTTGGCCGAGCTTGCACTAGTCAAGGTCGACTGGCCGCAAGCCGCCGCAAGCTGGATCACGCCCAGTATGCCCACTGGCTCTGCCGCGATTATCGTGAGTGTCCTGGGTGCGGTCGTTATGCCCCACAACCTCTTTCTACACTCCGAGGTCATCCAATCCATGCACTTCGAAGGCCAAGGCGAGCAGGTTATCGAAGAGCGTCTGCGCTATGAGCTCTTCGACACGCTCTTTTCGATGGGCGTGGGCTGGGCAATCAACTCGGCCATGGTCATCCTGGCCGCAACGACCTTCTTTGCGCACGGCATTGTCGTAGACGACCTCGCCGTCGCAGCGGACACGCTCTCCCCCATTCTGGGCCCAGCAAGCTCGACAATCTTTGCGGTGGCGCTGCTGTTTGCGGGCCTCTCGAGTAGTGTGACGGCAGGCATGGCGGCAGGCACCATCACCGCAGGCATGTTCGACGAGGAATACGACATCCACGACCGACATTCCTCGATCGGGGTGGTGGCCTGTTTCGCCGGCGCAGTGGCGGCGTGCCTGGTCGTCCCAAATCCTTTTGAGGGTCTCATTTGGAGTCAGGCGCTGCTGTCGCTTCAGTTGCCGATTACGGTCTTTGTGCTCATACGACTCACCAGTTCGCCCCGCGTCATGGGCAAATACGCCAACTCCCGCCCGCTCAACGCGTTGCTCGTAGGGATCGGCGTCATCGTGACGATTCTCGACATCGTGCTGCTAACGGGGATGTAATTGGGATGGCGTGACTGTCCAGATATAACGTCTCAATCTGTAACACGTGAGACCGTTTTAAACCGTCAGATAAATCAAAAGGGTCCCGGCCGAGAATTCGACCGGTACCCTTGGACAGAGCTATATGTTGCTGCAAGTTGTGTGTCTACGAGCTACTCCTCGACAAGCTCAAACTCATCGGGGCCGACGCCGCAGACCGGGCACACGTAGTCCTCGGGCAGCTCGGGCGTGTCGACCTCAACCTCGTAACCGCAAACGGTGCACACAAACTTATACGTCTTCTTCTCCTCAGCCATGATGTTCTCCTCTCGAACGTGACTGTTGGTGTACTTATTTATTAGTATATATTCTCAATAACATAATGCAAGTATTTTTAGAACATTTCTAGCCTTGATACGACGAGGCTTTGGGCGGCGTCTTGCCCTTTAGCACCTTGTGATAGTAGTCGTACGTCAGCGGCGTCTCGTCGCTCAGGCGCTCGGCATCCTCGACCTCGCCAATAAACAGCAGATGCGTGCCCACATCCACAGTGTCGATCAAACGGCAGCTAAACAGGGCCGCCGCATGCTCGGGCACATAGGGCATGCCCAGAGCCGTCTCGCGGGTCTCGTATTTGGCAAACTTGTCATAGTCACTGCTGGTGCGGAACCCAAAGTTACCGATGTAGAGCATATCGGCCGTCTGGTCGATTACCGTCAGCGCAAACGCCTTGGCCGCGGCAATGACACCCGAGGTGACGTTGTCCTTGTTCACGGCAACCGAAATGCGCGGCGGCGTAGACGTCACCTGCACCGCCGTGTTGATGACGCAGCCGGCGCGCATCCCATCGGCCGCGGCACTCACCACATACAGGCCGCTCGGCATGGTAAAGAACGCAGTTTTGTCCATAACGATCACTCCCCTAGCTCGGGTTGGAACCTCATGAATGTATGTACCCACAAAAAAGGCGGCACCCATAACGGACGCCGCCTTTGAGACATATGTGTCAGAACAGTAAGAAAGATGAGACGCCCGCAGTTGCGGTGAAATAGGGACTGAATAGCCCCTCAAACAGGCAAAACAGTCCGTATTCCACCGCAACTTATACAGAGTGCCTAGCGGTTGCGTTCCTTAAGGGCGCGGTCGATCTCGCGTTGGACATCACGCTTGGCCATGTCCTCGCGCTTGTCGTAGAGCTTCTTGCCGCGACCTAGACCCAGCAGCAGCTTTACGCGGCCGTCGGTATTAAAGTAGAGCTCCAACGGAACCAGCGCATAACCACGGTTGCGAAGTTTGCCGTCAAGAAAGTCAATCTCCTTGCGGTGCAGCAGCAGACGACGCCGACGGTCGGGATCGCGATTCCACACGCCACCATGGCTATAAGGGTGGATATGCAGGCCGACGAGCCAGCACTCCCCGCCGCGGATCAGCGCGAAGGTATCGGTGATCTGGCAGGCGCGCTCGCGAATCGACTTGACCTCGGTGCCACTCAGTTCAATACCGCACTCAAATGTCTCATCGATAAAGTACTCGTGATGTGCCGAGCGATTCTTGGAAATGAGTTTGCGCTCGCGCTTACTGGGCATCGCCGGCCTCCTTGGCGCCATCGGCGTTTGAGCCCGCAGTCTCGCGCTTTGCCTTGCGCTCGGCATTGAGCTCGGCATCGCTCTCGCGCACCAGTTTGATAATCGCCGCGCAGGCCTCCTCGCCCACCAAGTCGCGAGCACGCACCGTCAGGCGCGTCGCCTCCTGCTTGTCGCCGTCGCTTGCAGCATCGGTCGCACACATGATCAGGCAGATGGCGATCTCGGCCGAAGGTGAGGTCGGCACGCCCTGCAGGGCGAGCTCACCCATCACGTGGTCGTCGCTCTCATCGGCGGCATCCGGATAGGTGGTATGGATCTTGTTGAGCAGGCGCGTCGTATGCGCATCGTTGGGCGCCAGGCGCAGCGCCAGACGCGCGCAGCCCACGGCAGCCGAAACGTTCTCGGTCTCGGGCTCCAAAAAGTACTGACCTAGATTGGAGTAAGCGCGGGCGGCGCACTTGCCATCGCTTGCACGCTCCAGCACCGAGAACGAGAGCGATGCCCATTCCTGCTTGTCCTCGAGAGCGCGGAACAGCTCGGCCAAATCCAAGCGATAGTTGCAGTTCATGGGGTCCCAACGCACAGCCTGCATCAGGGCATTACGAGCGCTTACATAATCCTGCTGGCGAATGTAGGCAAACGCCATGTCAGAGTACAGGCGGTCAAACGGCACCTCGACCTGCACGAG
>USLO01000157.1 GCA_900555515.1 uncultured Collinsella sp. | reverse complement strand
ACCACCGATTTCACCACCACCGCGCTTCGCCGCGCACAGGGCAAAACCGCCATCGTCGACCCCGTTTCTTACACGCGCCCCGGCGGTGCCTACGAAGACGGCTCCTTCGGCCCCGAGCAAATTTTGTGTTCCGAAAGCAACCTCTACCCCATTCTGTGCGGTATGAAATCGACCTATCACGACCAGAACCGCAGCTACATGTGCGGCATGCTGCTCACGAGCCGTGCGATGTATCTGCCGAACGTCGTTTTCATTCGTGAAGGCGAAATTCGCGAGGCGAACGTCATCGCCGTGCCCGAGCCCAACCGCGAGCGCGCCCTGGAAAACCATCGCTCCGAACGCGAATGCCTCGATTGCCTGGCGGCCCGTATCGAAACCATGCTCAACATCGCGGCTGCCAACGAAATCGAAACGCTCATCGTGAACGCCTACGCATGCGGACGCCAAGGCTTCCAGCCCGCCCAAGTCATCGAATTTTTCCAGCAATGGATCGCCGCTCACCCTGGCGCCATCAAAACCATCGTATTTGCCGTGCCGCGCGCAAGCTTTGATGCGTTCGACGAGGCGTTCGGCCAACCCACGCCCGTCGTTGAGGAGGTCGTCGCGCCCGCCGATGAACAGGAAGGCGACGAATTCGACTTCCGCGCAATCGATTTACCCGAAGGCATCACCATTCGCTAAAAGCGACACCGCCGAAGACCTTCGCGCGCAAACGCACAAGACGACATAGGACAACGCAGGCCCGCATGAATCGAGGGCCAACGCAAGCCAACAAGAAAAGCGCTGGATGCAACATACGCATCCAGCGCTTTTGGCCTATAGGACAAAAAGTGTGTCTGGGCCTATTATTCATTCGTTTCGGAACGGGTATCTCGTCTTGTGGTGGAGCTCCTCCCACACGAGGCCCTCTCCCCATTTCTCTGGACGGGAGGCGTCCTCGGCCCTCATGCCGTATCGCTCCCTCAGCAGGTCGACGTCGGCGTCGGTGGGCATCTCGCGCAGCGTGTCCGCCATCGTCTTCGGGCATTCGACATGCAGGTAGCACCACCAGAACACGGCCTTGACGCGCTTGAGCTTCGTGAGGCCGCGGTGGCTCCTCAGGACCTCGCGGAGCTGGGAGTTCACGCCCCCTTCGATCCTGTTGTTGGTGGCGGGCATCGGCCCCTCTGCGCACAGCGCCGGGTCGAGGTACGTGAACAGCGTCCCCGCATTGACGAGCCGGACGAGCCCCGACCTCGCCTCGCGCAGCCTGCGGTGGGTGTAGGCCATGCGGCCTTCAACCAGGCTTTTCTGCTCGAGGAAGTCGGACCAGAACTCGCACCACTGCATGAAGCGCTCGACCCACCAGTCGGCCTGCTGGAGCGTCTCCACATGCAGCAACTCCCTGGCCAGCGCGTAGAGCTCGACGCCCGCCTGCAGCTTGGGCCTCGACGTCGTATGCCTCTTGACCTGGCAGAACGCGTGGAACACGCATCTCTGGACCCTCGTCCTCGGCCATTCGGCCGCGACCGCCGAGGCGAAGCCGCTGCCGCCGTCGGTGACCACCATGTCGGGCGGGGCAATGCGCGAGAGCAGCGAGCGCCACGCGGCGGTCGTCTCGGCGCGCGCGAGGTGCCACGACAGCACGTGCTCGTCGCTGCAGGCTATGAGCACCACGCAGTCGCGCGCGATCCAGATGCCGTCGACGTGGACGACGCGGAAGACCTCGTCCACCACCTCCGGCATCGGCCATATCGGCCAGAAGAGGGCGGCCCTCCGCCTGAAGGTTCGGCCGCGCCCCGGCATATCGGCCTGCGTCCCGCGCGAGAGCAGCCAGCCGACAAAGGCCGCGAGCTCCCTGGCCGCCACGTCGTTGGAATGCGTGGCGCTGGCGCCGCACGACCGGCAGCGCCATCTCTGGGCGCCCGACGGGGCCCTCCCGTTCCGCTTCATGGGCCCTCCGCAGGACGGGCATTTCATATTATCCACGGCATCCTCCCGGAATCGGTGACTTTTTACCGTGAATTTCCTCATGCGACCTGGGAAAACGTCAATAACAGGACACACTTTTTGTCCGGGTGGGAAAGTCGATTCGGATGACTTTTCCCATAAAAAATGGGCGCTGGCCTGCGCCAACGCCCAAAATCAGACACATTATTTGTCCTATAAGCCTCAATACCATTGCCATAACGCTACGCAAGCTTTAGTCGATAACGCCGCGCAACTCGAGCATTTTGCGCTGTAAGCCACCTCCCGCAATGCAAGAAGGGGCCACAACGGCCCCTTCTATGGTTTAATGCACCCTTTTCGATGTGCGGCTTTAACAACTTTCGCGCTACGCAACCTTTTCGACTTTCGCCCCCTTGACGCCCTTCGCAGCCTCTTCGGCTTCGAGCAGCTCACGCGCGTGAGCGATGGCGTCATCGATGTTCGGACGGAAGTGCTCCTCGCCAACCAGGTCGACGAAGCCAGCGCGTCGCATGGTTTTCATGGGCTGCTCGTTGGCGTGGCTGAAGATGAGCTTCACGCCATTTTCCTCGCAGTAATCGTAGAGATTCTCGAGCGCATTCATGCCCGACGAGTCGAGCGACGGCACGCCGCGCATGCGAATGATCAGGTATTTCGTAAACTCCTTTACCGAAATGTCGGTAATGCGGTCGGTCATGCCGAAGAACATGGGGCCATTGATCTCGTACACGCGCACGCTCTTGGGCAGCTCGCGCAAATGCGTGACCTCGGAATCGGCGTCGCAGTAATACTGCCAACCTTTAACTTCGGTTTCCTCGGAAACCATCTTCATGAATAGCACCACGGTAATGAGCATGCCCACCGCGATGGCCGTCACCAGATCAAACACAATGGTAAGCACGAACGTGAGCAAAAGCGTGGCGACCGCGCCCTTCGAAGCCGTGTGACACAGATGCGCGAAATTGCGCCAACCACTCATGTTGTAAGCGACCTGCAGCAAAATGGCCGCGATGGTCGGCATGGGGATGAGGGCCGCGTATGGCATAAGGAACACAAGCACCACAAGCAGAACGAGCGCGTGCACCATACCGGCGACCGGCGTGCGTCCGCCGCTCTTCACATTGGCAGCCGTGCGCGCGATGGCGCCCGTCGCGGGAATGCCGCCGAACAGCACCGAGCCCATATTGCCCACGCCCTGAGCCACGAGCTCCATATTGCAGCGGTGGTGCGAGCTTATCATGGAGTCGGCGACGACGCACGACAGCAGCGACTCGATGGCGGCCAAAATAGCGATGGTGATGCCGTTTGGCAGCTGATCGCGCAGCAATTCAATCGAAAGCTGCGGCACATGCAGCTCGGGTAGGCCGGCGTTGATGGTATACAAATCGCCGATGGTGTTCACGTTCATGCCGAACAGGGGCACCATAACCATGCCCACGATGACGGCGACAAGCGAGCTGGGAACTTTGGCGCCCAGCGCGCCCAGGCGCGGCCACAAAAACAGCACCGCGAGGCACACCGCACCCACCAGGAGTGCCTGCCAATTGAAGGTGCCGAAGTTCGCCGCGAGCGCCGAAACCTTGTCGGCCGTCTCGACCGTCACCGTGCCGGCGGAGTACGTGAGCCCGAAGAAATCTTTCAGCTGGCCAATGACGATGGTCACCGCAATACCCGCCGTGAAGCCCGTGGTGATGGTATACGGAACAAAGCGGATGATGGTGCCCAGCTTGAGCAAGCCCATAGCCACGAGCAGCACGCCGGCGATAAGCGTCGCCGCCACCAGGCCGTCGATGCCGTCGGTCGCGACAATGCCGGCCACGATGGTCGCGAACGCCGCCGTAGGTCCTGAGATTTGCACGCGCGAGCCGCCGAGGAATGCGATAAGGAAGCCTGCGACGATGGCCGTGTACAAGCCCTGCTCAGGGCCGACGCCCGAAGCAATCGCCAGCGCGATCGAAAGCGGCAGCGCCACGATGGCGACCACGATGCCCGATACGATGTCGCGGGGAAGCTGCTTTTTAAGCTCCTCAGTTCTTCACGACCGCCCTAACGTCTCCAAACCTGCCCGCGAAAAAGTGGAACAGGCGCTCAAGGAGATGAAC
>USLO01000156.1 GCA_900555515.1 uncultured Collinsella sp. | reverse complement strand
TAGCGCGCATACTCGCGCCATCCCATCTTGTTCTCATCCATATCAACACCTCCCCTCATACAAAAAATGTGACAAAGGGACAGTCCCTTTGTCACATCGCATACCAATCGCTTGTGTTGCGCGCCTAGGCGAAGGTGATCTCACCGTTCTCGCAGTCCATTTCGGCGATACGGGCCAGGCTCTCAACGCGGAAGCCGCGCTCGCGGAGCTTATCGCCACCGCCCTGGAAGCCCTTCTCAACGGCGATGCCGATGCCGGCAACCTCGGCACCCGCGGCCTCGCAGATCTTAATAAGGCCCTCGAGCGCGCAGCCGTTGGCCAAGAAGTCGTCGATAATCAGGACCTTATCGCCCTCGGACAGGAAGCGCTTGCCAACGATGACCGGGTACTCCTTCTGCTTGGTAAAGGAGTAGATGGTCGTGGCATACTGCTCGCCGTCAAGGTTGATGGACTGGGCCTTCTTGGCAAAGACCACCGGCACGCCGCCAAAATGCTGAGCTGCGATGCAGGCCATACCAATGCCCGAAGCCTCGATCGTCAGGATCTTGTTGATCTCGACACCCTCGAACAGACGGGCCCACTCGGCACCCATGTGGTCGAACAGCTCAACGTCGCACTGGTGGTTGAGGAAGGCATCAACCTTAAGGACGTTACCGGCCTTTACGATGCCGTCATGGCGAATACGATCCTCAAGCTCCTGCATGGCGCAACCCCTTCTCGCGGCAACGATACCGCGCGATTAATAAACGTTGTTCGATAGTCTACCACGGACCGACCCCCGCCCGCCCCACAAGCCGCATCGCACCATAAAGCTGCAAGACCAGTAGATAAGCCCGATTCTTGGCAAGCCTGCCACCACAAGCTAATGGCGGGCGCGCATCCTCACCAAACGCACCATGGCGAGCGCAAAGCCCACAGCGGCCACAGCCATGAGCACGTAGAACACCGAGCGAAAGCCAAACAGGAACACATCCGGACGGCCTGCAACAAAACTGGTCACGGCCTCGCCCATCGCCACACTCATCTGCCCATACAGGATATTCGACGCCACCGTAATGCCGAGTGCCATGCCGGCGTAGCGCGCCAAACTGCCCAAGCTGCCTGCAAAACCGAGCGCCTCGCGCGGGGCCGAGCCCATATACAACGAGTTATTGGGGCTCTGGAAAATCGACGTACCGCAGGACATAAATGCGACGCAGCACACGATCACAGGGATAGAAGAGTGCTCGTCGAGCGTGCTTACCGCAAAGAGACCGCACACGTACACGCCCAGGCCAACCGCCGTAGGACCCTCGCAGCCGACACGGTCCGAAACCGTACCCGAAAGCGGTCCGATGAAGGCATTCACCATCGGTAGTGCCAAAAAGAGCAGTCCAGAGATGTCGGAACCAAAACCATGGGCGTCCTGAAAATAGAACGGCAGGATAAACTCGGATGCGCCGATGCCAACGAACACGATGAGCATACAGGCAAGGTTGATGGTGAAGGCAGAATTGGCAAAGCAGCGACGCGCGGCCTCCGCCAGCGACATGGGGCGCTCGCCGGCCTCCGGCTTAACATGCGGCAGTGTGTAAAGCCCCACGATAAACGAGATGACGCCAATGGGCAGGTTGATGAGGAAGATGCTCTCCCAGGGAAAGCGTGCCACCAGCATGCCGCCGAGCACGGGGCCACACATCATGCCGAGGGCCACGAAGGTCGCGAGAATACCCATGGCACGACCGCGCTCGCGCGCCGGAAACGACTCGGTGATGATGCCCATGTTGTTGGCCATAGCCGCCGCGCAACCGACGCCCTGAACAATGCGTGCCAGGATAAGAACCTCGAGCGAACCCGACAGGCCGCAAAGCAGCGAACCGACCGTAAAGACGATAACGCCCAGCTGGAATACGCCCACCTTGCCGCGCACGTCGCCCAGGCGGCCAAACGGCAACATGGCCACGCACGTCGCGAGCAAATACACCGAGCTCACCAGCTGGATGCGGTCGAGGCCCACGCCCAGCTCCTTTTGCATCACGGGCAACGCCACGGTCACGACGGTCGAATCCAGGCACGCCATAAACGTCATGATGAGCACGGTAAACAGAATCGCCCATTTGTTCTTGCCATGGGTGTCGCCCTCTAGGGCAATGTGCTCGCGGCGCAGCTGCTCTGCAGTTTTGTCCATATCCATCCTTTCGAGTGGCCCAACGCAAAAAAACGGGGCCCCAATCGCCTGCAAACAGCCGCGATTGGGGTCCCGCCTACGGAATCGGAACGAAAGGTCGCCGAAGCTTTCTGCCAGCATCGGCGCCTTATGCGAACGCTAGCCTAGCACTGCTCGAGTGCCTGCTCAAGGTCGGCAATCAGGTCGGCCGTGTCCTCGAGGCCGCACGACAGGCGTACCATGTCGGCGGAGATGCCACAGGCGATGAGTTCCTCGTCGTTCATCTGGCGATGGGTGGCGTTTGCCGGATGCAAGCAGCAGGTGCGCGCATCGGCCACGTGCGTAGCGATCTGGGCGAGCTTAAGGCTCTTCATAAAGGTCTCAGCCGCCGCGCGACCACCGTTAAAGCCAAAGCTCACGACGCCGCAAGTACCGTTGGGCATGTACTTCTGAGCCATGTCGTAGTACTTGTCACCCTCCAGGCCCGGATAGCTCACGAAGCGCACCTTGGGGTGGCTCTGCAGGAACTTGGCGACCGCCAGGCCGTTCTCGCAATGACGCGGCATGCGCACGTGCAGGCTCTCGAGTGAGCTGTTCAGGAAGAATGCCGCCTGCGGGTTCTGCATGGGGCCGAGGTCGCGCATGAGCTGCGCGGTGGCCTTAGTAATAAAGGCGCCCTCACGACCGAACTTCTCGGCATACGTCACGCCGTGGTAGCTCTCGTCGGGCGTGGTGAGACCCGGGAACTTGTCCGCATGGGCCATCCAGTCAAACTGACCGTGGTCGACGATCACACCACCCAGGTAGGCCGCATGGCCATCCATGTACTTGGTGGTGGAGTGCGTGACGATGTCAGCGCCCCACTCAAAGGGACGGCACATCACGGGCGTCGGGAAGGTGTTGTCGACCATCAGCGGCACGCCGTGGTCGTGCGCGGCCTTGGCAAAGCGCTCAATATCGAGCACGGCAAGGGCGGGGTTGGCGATGGTCTCGCCAAAGACGAGCTTGGTGTTGGGCTGGAAGGCTGCCTCGAGCTCCTCATCGGTGCAGTCGGGAGCAACGAAGGTGCAGGTCAGCCCCATGCGGCCCATGGTATGGGCAAGCAGGTTGTAGGTACCGCCGTAGATGGCAGAGCTTGCGACCACGTGATCGCCGGCACCGGCAACGTTAAAGATCGCGAGGAAGTTCGCGGCCATGCCCGAGCTCGTGAGCATCGCAGCGGTGCCGCCCTCCATCTCGCAGATCTTGGCGGCAACGAGATCGCACGTGGGGTTCTGCAGACGGCTGTAGAAGTAGCCAGACTCCTCTAGGTCAAACAGCTTGCCCATGTGCTCGGACGTGTCGTACTTCCACGTGGTGGACTGGTAGATGGGCACCTGGCGCGGCTCGGCATCTCCCGGGTGATAGCCGCCCTGAACACATGTGGTACCGATGGTCTGCTCGCTCATATCTAGCTCCCTTGCCTGGGTTTTAGTTTTATTCGGTTCACGATACCGCTACCCTGCACCCCTCTCAACCCATCCCCAAGGTAGGTTATGGGACAAATTGATCAGGGGAATTTATCTCAAGCCTTGGGCATTTGCTCGATAGATAAAAACTAGGCATACATGAAGCTCTCGATGATTACATGCCCCGTCACGGGTACCATAGGCGGGTACACCGTGACCAAGGAGACAACGATGAAGCAAATCGATACGGCCCAGCTCGACATCACCGCCTGTCAGGCTCAAGCTGCCGAATACCACGCCCGCGGCTTTAACTGCGCCCAGGCCGTTGCCTGCACGCTCGCGCCTGCCGTCGGACTCGACCCCCAAACCGCCTTCACCCTCACCGAGGGCTTTGGCGCCGGCATGGGTGGCATGACCGAGACCTGCGGCGCCATCTCGGGCGCCGTTGCCATCATGGGCTTTGTAATGAGCGACGGCATGGAAAACCCCAAGACCAAAGGCCAGACCTACAAGCTGTCGCGCGA
>USLO01000155.1 GCA_900555515.1 uncultured Collinsella sp. | reverse complement strand
GTTCTGATCGCTATGGCCCTTACCCGCGACCCCAAGCTGGTCATCTGCGACGAGCCCACGACCGCTCTGGACGTTACCGTCCAGAAGCAGGTCATCAAGCTGCTCAACGATCTTCAGGCCAAACTCGGCTTTGCCATGATCTTCGTTTCGCATGACCTGGCTCTGGTCGCCGAGGTTGCCCATAACATCACGGTTATGTACGCCGGTCAGGTTATCGAGCAGGCGCCCACCAAGGAGCTGCTCACTAACCCGATTCACGAGTACACCCGCGGTCTTCTGGGTTCCGTTCTGTCTATCGAGAGCGGTTCGGGCCGCCTGCACCAGGTGCCCGGCGCCGTTCCGAGCCCGCGCGATTTCCCCAAGGGCGATCGCTTCGCGCCCCGCTCGAGCCACCCGCGTATTGGCCTGGACACCCGTCCGGTCTTCAAGCGCGTGCCCGGCACCGAGCACTTCTATTCCGAGCTCCCCGACGAGGTGCTCAAGGCAAATGGTTTGACCCCTCACGCGGAGGTGATGTAGATGAGCGAGACCGCAGTCAACGGCGTCGAGCCGATCATCTTCCTTGATGACGTCCACGTCACCTTTAGGACCCGTACCGGCTCGATTCTGCACCCCAACCTGGTTCACGCCGTCCAGGGTGTAACGATTAAGCTCATGCCCGGTCAGACGATCGGCATCGTCGGCGAGTCCGGTTGCGGTAAGTCCACCACCGCCAACGTCATGTGCGGCCTGCAGGCCCCCACGAGCGGCAAGGTCTACTTTAAGGGCAAGGACGTTACCAAACGTACCGCCGAGGACCGTCGCCACATGGGTCGCGTCATCTCGGTCGTGTTCCAGAACCCGGCCACGGCGCTCAATCCCCGCATGGTCGTTCGCGAGCAGCTGCTCGACCCCATGCGCGTCCACAACCTGGGTACCGAGGCCGAGCAGGAGAAGCGCGTCAAGGAGCTCCTGGAGCTCACCGGTCTGCCCAGCTCCGCCGCCGAGGTTCTTCCCGGTCAGCTTTCGGGCGGCCAGCGTCAGCGCGTCGCAATTGCCCGTGCCCTGTCGCTGAACCCCGATGCCATCATCGCCGACGAGCCCACCTCGGCTCTGGACGTTTCGGTCCGCGCACAGATTCTGAACCTGTTGACCGACCTTAAGAAGGAGCTCGGCCTAGCCATGGTGTTCATCAGCCATGACATCCAGACGGTCCGCTATATCTCTGACGACATCATCGTTATGAATGGCGGCAGGATCGTCGAGCAGGGCGAGGCCAAGCAGGTCTTCCAGCACCCCCAGGACCCCTACACCAAGATGCTGCTCGGCGCTGCGCCGTCGCTGCTGCACCCCAAGCTCGGCGAGTAGCCTCGCTTTCCCTCCCGTGCGCCCGGTTCCCTTGCCGGGCGCACCTCCGTTGCGATTTCGAAAGGTTGGGTTCACGAGCCATGCCAAGTGCTCAGGAGCTACAACATCAATTTGGTGAATACCGAGGCGCCATGCCCCGTCCATCAGATTTCGATCTCTTTTGGAAGGATCGCATGGCCGAGGCCGACGCCGTCGGGCTTGACTATGCGATCGAGACGGCATCGGTCGCCGATGCCGCGACCTGCCAGCTTTTCGACCTCTGGTATACCGGCATGTGTGGCGCGCGCCTGCATGCCAAGTACCTTAAACCCGTCTCGGACGAGCCCGTGCCATTGGTACTTCAGTTCCATGGGTATCCGGGTGCAAGCCGCAGCTGGTTTGAGCAGGCGTCGTTTGCGGGCATGGGCATGGCACTCATCGCCCTCGATTGCCCCGGCCAAGGAGGTCCCTCCGAGGACATTGGTGGATTTGAGGGCACAACGGTTGCCGGGCATATCGTCGCCGGTATCGACGGCGACCCTGCCAACCTCTACTATGTCCGCTTACACCAAGATATTCGAATCCTGTGCCGCATCGTTCGCGAGCTCGAGGGCATCGATCTTGCGCGTGTGTTTGTGAACGGCGCGTCGCAGGGCGGCGGTTTGGGCATTGCGACCTGTGCGCTTAACAGCGAGCTTATCAATCGCGCCGCCATCCTCTATCCCTTCCTGTCAGATTTCCGCCTGGTCTGGGATTTGGATGCCGACGACATTGCCTACGAGGGCCTGCGCTATTGGTCTCGCTGGTTTGACGAGGACTCGACTCGTATTGACGAAGCCTATGCCAAGCTGGCGTACTTCGATTCCAAGAACTTTGCCCCTATGGTCAAATGCCCCGTGCTGTTTGGCACCGGCACAGCCGATATCGTCTGTCCGCCAGCGACGCAGTTTGCGGTCTATAACAACCTGACCTGCGAAAAGCGTCATGAGTTCTTTGAAGGCTTTGGCCACGAGGAGATTCAGGATTTTGACGATTTGATCATTCCGTTTTTCTGCAAGGGAGGGGAGGCTCATGTCTAAGTGCGAGAGCAATGTTGACGAGCTGATTGTCCCCGGGCTCGTGGGAATTCCTGGAACGGTTTCGTCAAGGCTCGCAGAATATCGGGACTGGCGCGGTGATGTCCAAGCAGATGTTTCTGATTTAGAGACATGCGCTTCGAATCTTGAGATTCAAGGCCTGGCCATTACGGCGATTGACTTTGTTAACCCCTGCGCCCGTTACTCGGAGGTCTCCTTTGAGCTCGGTGACGATGCGATTCACGCTCGTTTGATCGAGCCTGTCGGTCGTGCCCGAGTATCTGAGCGCGTGCCGCTGTGCCTGATGTTCCACGACATCGATCGGCCTGTGCGCGGCTGGCATCACATGACGAGATTTGCCGCCATGGGGTATGCCGTCCTCGCGCTGGATGACGATGTTGCTGGTGCGAACGACCTGCAGCGGGGGATTTCTTCGCCCGCTTTTGTCGAGCGCGTCCGTTGGGGTTGCGCGCTGGCGAAGGTGGCGCGCAATCTTGATGGCATGGACCCCGACCGCATCTTTGCATGGGGCGAGGGTCTTGGCGGCGGAGTCGCGCTGGCGGTTTCTGCTCTGGACGAGCGGGGCCTCGCCTGCACGGCGGTTGCCAATCCGCTTCCTGGCGGCCTCGAGGCGCTGTCGTCTCGGGTGCGCGGATCGGTGCTCATGGGCACATCGCTTATGGATACCGTGAGCGATCCCAAGGATCAGTTTGCCGTATTCAACGGTCTTGAGTGTGACCGGAGGCATATCATCTATGCAAAATACGCTCACGAGCGCATCAATGCGTTCGAAAACGAAGTCGTCGACTTCTTTAACCAAACGTTCTACCCGTGTTCTTTGGCCTAGACGGCCTGGACACTGCCAACAAGAGTGGGCGGCATAGGGCTGCCCGCCAGACAACTAAGGAGATTCTTGTGGCAACTCAGAAATTCACCGGCGTTATCCCTCCCGTCGTTGTTCCCGATACCGAAGACCACCAGCTCGATGTTGCCTCCTTTGAGCGCAGCATCAACCGCATGATCGATGCCGGCGTCGATGGCTTGTTCTTCCTGGGCTCCTCGGGCGAGGTCGTCTTCTCCACCGACGAGCGTCGCCGTCAGATCATCGCCGAGGCCGTCCGTATCGTCGACCACCGCGTTCCCGTTCTGGTCGGCATCATCGACACCGAGACCGAGCGCATGATCGAGCACGGTAAGGTCGCTCAGGAGCTGGGCGCCGATGCGCTTGTCGCCACCTGCCCGTTCTATGCCCTGCAGGGCATGACCGAGGTCGAGGAGCACTTCCGCATCCTGCATGAGGAACTCGACCTGCCCATCTTCGCCTACGACATCCCCGTGTGTGTCCACACCAAGCTCCCGTGGAAGCTCCTTGCCAAGCTCGGTGCCGAGGGCGTTCTGGCCGGCGTCAAGGATTCCTCGGGTGATGACATCTCGTTCCGCTACCTCGTTCAGGAGAACGAGAAGAACGGCCATCCGATGAGCATTCTCACCGGTCACGAGGTTGTTGTCGACGGCGCCTACCTCGGTGGCGCCGACGGTTCCGTCCCGGGTCTCGCCAACGTTGAGCCCGAGGGCTACGTACGTCAGTGGAAGGCCGCTCAGGCTGGTGACTGGGCTACCGTCAAGGCCGAGCAGGACCGCCTCAATGAGATTTCGCACATCTGGGATGTCACCTCGGGCGTCCAGGGCTATGCCGGTGGCGTCGGCGCCTTCAAGACCGCTATGAACCTCATGGG
>USLO01000154.1 GCA_900555515.1 uncultured Collinsella sp. | reverse complement strand
CTCATGCGCTTGCCGGCAAGGCGACGACTGAGCGACGGACGCGGCATGCTCGGCGCGGCATCGGCCACGCGGCGGGCAGCGAGCGCCAGGCCGCGAGCACCGTCCAAGATAAACGTCGGCATCGAAGCCTTCTCACGCAGGGCATCGAGCGTTGCGTCGCCCAGCTCCGCCAGCCACGCGTTAACGGCACGGCTGCGGATATGCGTCTGCGCCACCGAGTCGATCGCCGAATCGGGAATACGTCCGAGCATGGAGTCAGACGCATCGGCAAGCGACTCATTGATGCGGTCGGCAAGGTCGGCACGCACACGCTCCAGCTGATCGGACAGGCGGCGCCAACTGGCCAAAGAGCATGCCGCGTCGACTATCATCGCAACCGCGACGATAAAGGCGGACAACCGCACAATCAGCACCGGCAGATGGCCAAGCAGCCCCAGCAATGCCGGCTCCACTAAACGGCAAATGCACAACGCACCCAGGCCAAACGCGCAGGCCCAGTACAGGCAGATGCGCCCGTGCAGGTTAAACGGCAGGTGCGAATAGTCCCAAAAGCGAGCGCCTGTTGTTTTTTCCAGCAGCACGCCCACGCTGTACTCAATCACGCTGCATACGAGCGCTGCCGCGACAAACTGGCTCGACGCGTCAGGAATTCCGCGCAACAGCAGCCAGCAGGCAATGCCGCCCGCGCCATAGATGGGGCAGCACGGTCCCAGCAAAAAGCCGCTGTTGGCAAAGCGCCCGTGGTTGAGCATGGCGCAGACTGTCGATTCCCATGCCCAGCCGCAGAAACCGTAGAAGGCGAACGAGAGCACCAGCACCGAAAGCGGACAGGCGGCAAGCGTCGCGCCGTCAAATGCCATGTCGATCGCGGTCCCCACCGTCTATCCTCTCCTCTTCTCACTCGAATCTTTGCTCGAGCCGTCACTCGAGCCCTCGTTCGAATCGTCCGCCTCGTCCTTGCGCGGCAGACGACCGGCGACCGTCTCGCACAGCGCGCACCACTTATCAGCCAGACACACAATCCAAGCCTCACGACACGTCGGCGGCACCGGCACCAGCGGAAACATATGGCGCGCGATGATATTCCGCTCGCGCGGCGTCAGCTCAAAATCTTCTTCGGCACGCGCCAGGGCAAAAAACGGGTGGCGAAAGCCATGCAGCCGATGGCTTGGGTCGGGATCGTGCCAATCATAGAGAAAGTAATCGTGCAGCAGGGCCCCGCGCAGCAACGAGGCGCGGTCGACCGAGACACCGACGCGGCCCAGACGCTCGGCAAAGGACAGACTTGCCCGCGCCACCGAGGTCACATGCGCATACACCGTCACATCGCCATGCTGAATAAACTCGCGCGTCAGGTCCAGACGGCCCGCCTGTGCCAGTTGACGGGCAGCATGGTCTACTTCGCACGCGATTTTCTCGGCACGAACGACATCGGACATGCTGCCTCCTTCCAGCGACTCACGGCGACAAGCCACGGCCTGTGCACAATCAATAAAAACATCATGGAACACATCAGTATGGCATCGGACAAAACGTTTTGCCCCACCAGTTGGCGAATTACCGCGCCGCCGTCACATATCAAACGCCAAAATGTGCGAGACTGTCTTGTGCAATTGTGCCGGCCGAGGGAGCGCCGGCGCTCGATTCGCATGGAGTAACCCACAACGATGCTGCTTACGCAAACGACAACGCCCGAGGACGTCAAGGCTCTCGACCGCGCCGAGCTTCCGCTGCTCTGCGGCGAGATCCGTCAGGCTATCCTCGAAAGCTCCGCCGCCGTCGGCGGGCACGTTGCCCCCAACTTGGGCGTCGTTGAGCTTACGGTTGCGCTTCATCGCGTGTTTAACTCCCCCACCGACAAAATTGTCTTTGACGTTTCGCACCAGACCTACGCCCACAAGGCGCTGACGGGGCGCGCGTACACTTATATCGATCCGGAGCGTTATGGTGAGGCTTCTGGCTTTGCCAATCCCGACGAGTCCGAGCACGACCTGTTCGCCATGGGCCATACCTCCACGTCGGTGAGCCTGGGCTGCGGCCTTGCCCACGCGCGCGACCTGGCGGGCGATACGTACAACGTCATCACCATCATTGGCGACGGCTCGCTTTCGGGCGGCCTGGCGTTTGAGGGCTTTAACAATGCCGCCGAACTTGATAGCAACCTGATCATCATCGTCAACGATAACGATCAGTCCATCGCCGAAAACCACGGTGGCCTATATCGCAATCTGGCCGAGCTGCGCGCCAGCAACGGCGCCTGCGAGCGCAACGTTTTCCGCGCGATGGGGCTTGACTACCGCTATCTGGACGCCGGTAACGATGTGCTGGCCCTCGTCGACACGCTGCAGGAGCTGCGCGACATCGATCACCCCATCGTGCTGCACGTCTCGACCGCCAAGGGCAAGGGCTTTGAGCCAGCCCAAAACGACCCCGAGCGCTGGCATCACGTAGGCCCCTTTGACATGGCGACCGGCCGCAAGCTCTGCCCGGGCCATCCGAGCGAGCCCGCACCGCGCACCTATGCCGATATTACGGGCGAGGCGCTCAGCACCGCCATCGAGCGCGATCCACAAGTCGTGGGCATCACGGCCGCCACGCCCTACATCATGGGCTTTACACCCGAGCTTCGCGCTGCGGCAGGTAAGCAGTTCGTCGATGTGGGCATTGCCGAGGAGCACGCCGTGACTTTTGCTACCGCGCTTGCGCGCTCGGGCGCCAAGCCAGTCTTTGGTGTGTACGGCACGTTTTTGCAGCGCGCCTACGACGAACTGTGGCACGACCTGTGCCTCAACGACGCCCCGGCAACCATTTTGGTGTTTGGTGCGTCAATCTTTGGCACCACGTCCGAGACGCACCTCTCGTTCTTCGATATTTCCATGCTGGGCGCTCTTCCCAACATGCGTTACCTAGCGCCGGCCTGCATGGAGGAATATCTGTCCATGCTGAGCTGGTCGCTCGACCACCGCGAGCATCCCGTGGCGATCCGCGTACCGGGCATCGGCCTGGTGAGCCGTCCCGATCTGGCACCCGCCGAAGACACCGAGTACAGTGCCATTCGCTACAACGTGGTGCGTCAGGGCCGCGACGTTGCCGTGCTCGCGCTCGGCGATTTCTTTGAGCTGGGCGAGCGCGTGGCAAACCGTCTGACTGCCGAGTACGGCATCGAGGCCACGCTCGTCAACCCTCGCTTTGCGGCCGAGCTCGACCGCAAGTTCCTCGACAGCCTTGTCGCCGAGCATCGCGTTGTCGTCACCCTCGAGGACGGCATCTTGGACGGCGGCTGGGGCGAGCGCGTGGCGTGCTACCTGGCCTGCACGCCCGTGCGCACGCGCACCTTCGGCATCGCCAAGGGCTTCCCCGACCGCTACGACCCCAACGAACTGCTCGCTCAGAACGGCATGACGGTCGAGAACATGGCCGCCGAAGCCGTAAGGCTACTCAACGAGTAAGAACACCTCCGCAAGGGAAGCGCCCCTGCGGAGGTTTTTGTTTTCACAGCTCAATTGTCTCAATCTGTAACAGATAGAGACCTTTTGGCCCTCCAGATGTTACAGATCGAGACATTCAAATCCCCCTAAGGATCAAATCTCGATCTGTAACAGTTAGAACCCATTTCCTCGTCTACCTGTTACAGATTGAGACAAAGCAGCGAGGCAGGCCGCCACATCTGCAAGAACCACCACGAAGGTGCCTGTCCCTTTTTGGTAGGCAGAATAACCCATAAGGTAAGTATGTTTCTGAGTTATTTCGTGTTGACCCATTTGAGCGCGATAGGGTATAACTCTACTCAACCGCTAGGGATTTTATTGAGAAAGGTGTTCTACCATGAGCAAGAACCTCTCCCAGCAGGTCGTTCTCGACCGCCGCGGCTTCGTTGCCGCCACCTTCGCAACCGTCGCCGGCCTTGGTCTTGCCGGCTGCTCTGACACCAGCGCCGAGGCCGACAAGGGTTCCGCCGCCGGTTCCTCCAAGAGCTCCGAGGATACCGAGGTTTCCGCCACGCTCGATGCCAAGGCATTCGACAAGCTCGTCGACAACGGCCCCAAGGCCGATGACGACGCCATCGCCGCCAGCACCTGGGCGACGGCCGTCAAGGACGCCGGCGTCTTTAAGATCGGTGGCGTTCAGACCTCCACGCTCTTCTCCCTCCTCAACGAGAA
>USLO01000153.1 GCA_900555515.1 uncultured Collinsella sp. | reverse complement strand
GCCGGCAGGTTCCAAACGGGATAGCCCCATGCGCGCAGCAGCTCGCGCTCTTCGTCCTTGGTAAAGCCGACCTCCATAAGGGGTGAGCGTACGCCGAGCTCTTCTGCCGCACGCATGCCGGGGCGGTAGTCACCGCGATCGCTTGCATTGCTGCCATCGATGACGGTGGGAAAGCCGAGCGACTTGGCGTGGTTGACGATGGCGGTAAAGCCGGCGTGCTTGCAGTGGTAGCAGCGATTGGCATCGTTGCAGGCTACCTGGGGGAGCTGCAGCTGATCGACCGAAAGATTGAGCACGGGGAGCTTAAAATGCGGCCCCTCATTGGCCTGTCCATCAACGGACTGCTCAAACGAAGCCTGTTCGGGCGTGCCGATGAGCGGCGTGGTGAGATGGACGAGGAGGGTATTGGTAGGCATGATGCGGGCGCAGACCGCGGCCAAAAAGCTGCTGTCGACACCACCGGAAAAGCCGATGGCGATGCGTCCGTATGCCAAAAGCAGCTGCTCGAGTGCTGCGAGTTTGTCCTGAAGCTCCTCTGCGGGTGCGGCGGTGTCTGAAAGCATGAAAGTTCCTTACAGTTATTAAAGCTCGGATGAAACTATAATCCCACCGAGCTGCTTGTCATAAGACTTCCAGCTATGTAACGAAAGTGCAATATGCTATATACGTTATATACAAGCTTGTAAAGTGCGGTAGAGTGGCAGTAATGCAATCCGGCGAGGGGGACCGATATGATCAAGGCTGTTATTTTTGACATGGATGGAACGCTGGTCGATACCGAGCGTTTGGGGATTAGGGCCTGGAAGGCAGGCGCCGCTGAGCTGGGGCTCGCGATTGATGATGCGCTGATCCATCAGTTTATCGGTCGCACGCTACCCGATGTCATGGACATCCTCGATAAGCATTACGGCAGCCACGAGACCGCCGAGGCGATCTATGTCCGCCACAAGGAGATTCGCGACGAGATGGTCAAGACCGATCTGGAGCTTAAGGCCGGCGCCGCCGAGTGTCTAGACGAGCTGCTGGCGGCGGGCTATCACGTGGGCCTTGCGACGTCGTCGCGCCACGTTACCGCCGAGCGCAACCTTAAATCATTCGGTCTCTTTGACAAGTTTGAAACGGTGACCTGCGGCGAGGACGTCGTGCACGGCAAGCCCGACCCCGAGATGTATCTGCTCGCCTGCGAGCGCGCGGGCTTTACTCCCGAGGAATGTGCCGTGGTCGAGGATTCGCGCAACGGCTGCGTCTCGGGCATTACGGCTGGCTGCCACGTCTTTGCCGTTCCTGATATCGTGCCGCTGCCGCAGGACGTGGTGGATGGCTGCGAGGCCGTGCTCGATACGCTGTTCGACCTGGCGGCGGCAGTCAAGGCCGTGCGCTAGACAATTGCGGTGTTGAAACGAGCGATTGCTCACGTTTGCGCTCAAGCAAAAGGGGCCCGGCAATGGTCGGGCCCCTTTTGCTTGAGCGGCGACTTAGCATACTTGCGTGCGTGCTATAGATACGCACCGAGGTTGATGGCCGTGGCGTCGGTCTGGCTGCTTGCCTGGGTGCTGGCGCGTTCCAGCAGGAACGGCCGCACGAGTTCTTGGCGGTTGATGTCCTCGATGGCCGTGACCGCGGTGACGGTGCGCGCGGCAGAGCCGATGTGGACGTGCTTGGTCTTTGCCGGGGCCTTGTTCTCGATTTGCTCCATGAGCAATTGAACGCCCTTGCGGCCAATCTCGTAGCCCGGGGGCGCTACCGTAGTGAGCGGGACCGATCCACTCCAAGCGAGCGGGTTGCCATCGCAGCCTGCTACGCGTACTTGCCCGGGGACAGAGATGCCCTTGTCGACCAGCGCCGAGATAACGCCCGAGGCCAACACGTCGGTCAGGCCGACGACAAAATCGGGGCGTTCGTTCGCGGGGCGCTCGGCGATTTGGGCACCGATGCCGTAGCCGTCGGCAGCGGTATTCCATTCGCCAGCGTCGATGACTTCGATCTTGATATCGGGGTGCAGGGCGAGGGCCTTGTGAATGCCAAGCACGCGTAGGGTGAGCTGCATAAATGCTGCTCGGCCGACGACGACAATATGGTGTGCGCCGCGGGCGATGGCGAGCTCGGCAATGATGCGACCTTGGGCCTCGTTGTCGGCCGCTACGTAGTAGCCGGGCTCGGAACAGTGGATGTCCAGATGGACGATCGGCACGGGCATTTTAGTCATGGCCGGATGCCAGTCGGGGGACGCCATGGGCTGAACCATGACGCCGGACATCTGCGTGCCCATAAAGTAGCGCAGGTAATGGTCCTCGAGAATATCGTCGTTATCGGCGTTGGCGATGAGCAAGTCGTAGCCGTGCTTGCGGGCCTCGTTGTGGGCGCCGCTGGCGATTTGGAGCGAAAAGCCGTGATCGAGACGGGGGAGCACCAGGCCAAAGGACTTGGTGGCGCCGCCCGCGAGCTGACGGGCGCTTTGGTTGGGCAGGTAGCCAAGGCGATTGATGGTCTCGTTGATGAGCTTGAGGGTCTCGGGGCGCAGCTTTTCGGGGTGGTTGAGCGCGTTGGAAACCGTGCCCAACGAAACCCCGGCCTCGCGCGCGACGTCGCTGATTTTTACCTTTGCCATAGCGGCCCCTTTGATGCGTTTCAAGTACAAGCCAGATTGTAGCATCCCAAACCTACCAAAAAGGGACAGGTTTATTTTGGCAGGTTTTATCTGGGGAAACGCCGTTGCTAGCGCGACCACCACGAAGGTGCCTGTCCCCATTGTGGTGGTTTGGACCGGCTGGACGTGTGTGCATCGGGTGGTATCTAAGTTGAGATACCACTTCTGGTATATCAGCTTGCGTTTGCGTGAGTACAATACTCGAACGTTATACGTCTCAGCGCCCCCTGTGCGTGGACGTCTTGCAGTCACGCGAACGAAGGGATTTATCCTATGTGCGGAATCGTCGGCTACACCGGCTCTGATATTGCAAAGAACATCCTGGTCACGGGCCTCAAGCGCATGGAGTATCGCGGCTATGACTCCTCGGGCGTCGCGCTCGAGGTGGGCGAGGGCGCCGCGGCACACCTCGACGTCATCCGCCGCGTGGGCAAGGTCGCGGGCCTGGAGAGCGAGCTTTCCAACATCGACAGCGACGCTACCTGCGGTATCGGCCATACCCGTTGGGCCACCCACGGCAAGCCCTCCGTCGTTAACGCTCACCCCCACACCAGCTGCGACGGTCGTATCGCCATCGTCCACAACGGCATCATCGAGAACTTCGCCGAGCTGCGCGAAGAGCTGGAGGGCCGCGGCCATCACTTTAAGAGCGAGACCGATACCGAGGTCTTCGCGCATCTGATCGAAGAGGCTTATGCCGAGGCGCACGACCTGATGGCCTCCGTGCGCGAGGCGTGCACCCACGTGGTCGGTGCCTATGGTCTGGCCGCCGTGTGCGCTGACGAGCCCGGCGTGATCGCCGTGGCCCGCAAGGATTCCCCGATCGTAGTCGGCGTGGGCGAAACCGGCTCCTATGTTGCTTCCGATGTCATCGCGCTCATCGACGCCACCCGCGATGTCGTGGTGCTCGAGGACGGTCAGTTTGCTAAGCTCACGCCCGCAGGCGTCGAGTACACCGACGAGGCCGGCAACGTTATCGAGCCCAAGGTCACCCACATCGACTGGGACCTGGACATGGCAGAAAAGGGCGGTTATCCCGACTTTATGCTCAAGGAGATTCACGAGCAGCCGCGCGTCGTGCGCGACACGCTGGTCGGTCGTATGACGCCGGCTGGCGAGCTCGACATCGACGAGCTGGACCTTTCGCTCGAGGAGCTCAACGACATCGACCGCGTCTACGTGATCGCTTGCGGCACCAGCTATCACGCTGGCCTCATTGCTAAGAATCTCATCGAGGGCTGGGCTCGCATCCCCACCGAGGTGGAGGCGGCCAGCGAGTTCCGCTATCGCAACCCCATCATCACGCCGACGACGCTCGTCGTGGCCGTGTCCCAGTCGGGCGAGACGGCCGACACTCTCGCCGCCATCCGCGACGCGCGCATCAAGGGCGCCAAGGTCTTCGGCATCACCAACGTGGTGGGCAGCCCCGTGGCGCGTGAGAGCGACGGCGTCATCTACACCAAGGCCAACAAGGAGATCGCGGTCGCCTCGACCAAGAGCTTCATCGGCCAGGT
>USLO01000152.1 GCA_900555515.1 uncultured Collinsella sp. | reverse complement strand
TGTTCGTTGCCGCCGCCACGCTGATCTTTGGAAGGAGCCGCTATGAGCACCTTTAAGACCGCGCTTCGCATGGCGCTCGCTCACCCGTTCTACCTGCTCATCTACACGGTGTTCATTTCGCTGATGGGCGTATTCATCGCGGCATCGGTGAGCTGGAACTCGTCGCAGCTCACCGAGTACAAGCCCTACGACGCCAACGTGATCGTGGTCGACCGCGATGGCAGTGATCTTTCACGTGCGCTCACCAAGCACCTAGGTTCGCGTTTTGACCTGGTCACGGGTGTTGGCGACGACACGTACGACCTTGCGGACGCGCTCTCCAAGAGCAACAGCGCCAAGGGCAGCGCCGACTGCGTGTTCTTTATCCCGGAGGGGTTCGAGGACGACTTGGTCGCGGCTGCCCGCGTGGGGGAGTCCCTGCCCAAGCTCGATGTGACCTACGGTGCCGGCACCATGGCGGCGGCGCTTTCGTCTGCCGAGGCCTCGCGCTGGGTCTCGCTCGCGGGCGCTGCGGCGGCGCTTGAGCCCGCTGCTTCTAACGGCGACGTTGCCAAGGCCGCCGAGCATGCCGCTGCAAAGCGCGCGGAGGTCCAGATCGAGCAGGTCAAGGTCGACTCGACTGCTGCCGCCACGCTCGAGTCGTACTTCAACTTTGGCGCGTACGCGATCATCTCGTCGGTCATCGTGTCGGTGGGACTGGTGTTCTCGGGCATGAACGAGCCCGAGCGTGTGCGCCGCATGGAGGCCGGCCCGGTCTCCGAGCGCCAGCGCTCGCTTGCCGTGTTTGCGGCCGCCGCCGTGCTCACCGTCTGCATCTGGTTTGTGTCGAGCATGATGGGCGTCGTGGGCTTTGCCGGCGCGGTTGCCGAGGTCGGCGTGGGTCGTGTGTGCCTGGCGCTGTCGGCGACGTTTGCCCTGGCGTGCGCGCCTCTGGCCGTTGGCTTTGCGCTGTCGAGCCTGGGTGCGCGCGAGGAGCTGCTTAACGGTGTGGGCAACCTGCTCGGCATGCTCATGACGTTTTTGGGCGGCGCTTGGATGCCGCTGTCGCTGATGGGCTCGGCCGTGCAGACGGTGGCGCACTTTGTGCCGACGTATTGGGTGAACGACGCGATTGGCAAGGCGCTCGCTTCGGATCTGACGTCCACCGTGTTGGGTGACATCGCCTGCGACCTGGGCGTCACCGTGCTCTTCGCCGCCGCCATTGCCGCCGTAGGCCTGGCCCTCTCACGCGCCAAATCCCGCGCCTAGTCTGAAATAAATCCTAGGCCTCGCCCCAAAATAGTTCGCCAAGGTTTACTATTACGTTCATAAAGTAGTACTAGGCTAACAATGGGGGATACCATGGCAACGCAGGAAGCCTACGTCCAGGTTAAGGATCTCAAAAAGCACTACGGCGACGGTGATGCGCGCCTGACGGTACTCGATGGCATCGACACGTCCATCAACCGAGGCGAGATCTGCGTCATGCTGGGGCCCTCGGGCTCGGGTAAGTCGACGTTTCTTAACCTGATCGGCGGCCTGGAGGATGCCGACGCTGGCTCTATTTTGGTGGACGGCTGCGACCTCACGGTGCTCAAACCTACCGACCTGGGCGAGTATCGCCGCCGTGAGCTGGGCTTTGTCTTCCAGTTCTACAACCTGGTGCCCGATCTCACCATCAAGGAAAACATCGAGGTCACGGCGCACCTGTCCAAAAACCCGCTCAATGTCGACGATCTCCTGCGTTCGCTGGGCCTTTACGAGCACCGCAACAAGTTCCCGCGCCAGGTCTCGGGCGGCCAGCAGCAGCGCTGTGCCATCGGCCGCGCACTCGTCAAAAACCCGGGCCTGCTGCTGTGCGACGAGCCCACGGGCGCGCTCGACTATAAGACGTCCAAGGAAATCTTGCAGCTCATGGAGGATGTCAATCGCGAGTACGGCTGCACCATCATCATTGTCACCCACAATGCCGCCATCGCGCGCATGGCCAATCGCGTGCTGCGCCTGCGCGACGGGCGCATCGTCGAGGATGAGCTCAACGAGTCGCCCGTCGCGGCCGCCGAGCTCGATTGGTAGACGGCGCCATGACACCTCTCGCAAAACGTCTCCCACGCGAGTTGCGCCGCAATATCGGCAAGTACCTGGGCATCTTTTTGCTTATGTGCGGAAGCATCGCTCTCACCTCGGGCTTTTTGCTCGCAGCCCACTCCATCGGCTGCCTTATCGACGACATGCGCGATGCGTACACGATCGAGGACGGCCGCGTGACCACTTCCTTCGAGGCCACCAAAGACCAGCTCAAGGCCGCCGAGGATGCAGCCGGCGACGTCGGCGGCGTCGCGCTCTACAAGAATTTCTCCATCGACGCCATGGTCAAAAAGACCGCCGGCGACGACGGCACCAAGCGCACGCTGCGCACCTATGCGCATCGCACCAAGGTCGATATCGCGTCCTACTGCGAAGGTAGGCGGCCTAAGGCGGACGACGAGGTGGCCATCGACCGCGTCTTCGCCACCAATAACAACCTGTCCGTGGGCGATAAAGTCGAGCTCGAGGGTCGCACCTACACCATCTGCGGCATCATGACTCAGCCCGATAGCCAGGCGCTGTTCCTCAACAACTCCGACTTTACGGTGAACACCATCACCTATGGCGTGGCCGAGGTCACCGACGCCGGCTTTGCCGCGCTCGAGGATGCCGGCGGCGCGCCTGCCTACACATACTCCTTTACCTTTACCGATCGCGACCTCCCCACCGCGGATCGCATCGATGCGGAGCAGGATATGGTCGAGGCGCTGACCGATGCCGATGCGCGTGTGGACGATCTGATCGATGCCGATTCCAATCAGGGCATTGGCTATGCGCGCGACGACGTGGACGGCGACTCCATGATGTGGATGACGTTGCTCGACATCATCATCGTGATCATGGCGTTTGTCTTTGTGGTGCTCACTGACGCCACCATCGAGGAGGAGAGTGCCATCATCGGCACGCTGCTTGCCAGCGGCTATCGCCGCCGCGAGATCGTGCTGCACTACCTCGCGCTTCCCGCCATCGTGGGCCTGCTCGCGGCGCTTTTGGGCACTGCGCTCGGCGTTGTGTTCTTTACCGAGCCCATGCGCAGCCTCTATTACGGTTCGTACAGCCTGCCGCCCTTCCAGGTGTACTGGAGCTGGGAGATCTTTGTGAAGTGCGCCGTGGTTCCCGCTGCCGCGCTCATCCTCATCACGCTGGTGGGCCTGCTTCGCAAAATGGGCAAGACGCCGTTGCAGTTTCTTCGTCACGAGGCGAGCGGCAAATCGGGCACCAAGCGCGGCTTGCAGCTGCCGGAGCGCATGGGTTTTGTTCCCCGCTTCCGCCTGCGTATTTTCCTGCGCAACCTGGGCAACTTCGCCACCCTCTTCGTGGGCATTGCGTTTGCCTCGCTGCTGCTGCTCTTTGGCCTGGCGATTCTGCCCACGATGACGCACTACGCCGACAACCTCGAGACGAGCCTGGTCGCCGAGCACCAGCACACGCTCAAGGCTCCGCTGGAACTCGAGGGCACTGCCGAGGAGCGCGAGCAGTGGTTGGCGCTCGAGCGCTTGCAGTCGGTTGACGGCGCGCTGCTTTCCGCCGCTCAGGATGCCGATGACGAGCTTGACGACGCGGCCGATGCGGCGCAGACGGCGGCCGATGCCGCGACCGCATCTCCGTCTGCCGAGAGCCTGACCGCAGCACAGGATGCGCTTGCCAAGGTCCAGGACAAGAAGGATGCGCTCTATGCGCGCCTTGATGATCTTGCCGATGCCCTCGGCTGCGACCGCGACGAGGCTATCGACCTGATTGACAAGGCCTCCAAGATCGACACTGACAACGACGATATCCACCCGGTCAATACGACCGATAACGGCGCGGGCGCAATCGCGCAGGCCGAGAAATACGCCGTTTACCAGCTGCAATACGACCGCGGCGACGGAAATGGGCGGGAGACGATTTCCGTCTACGGCATCTCGCCCGATTCGCGCTATTGGAAAGACCTCAACGTCGGCGATGGGCGCGTCGTCTTTGGCGGCGGTCTGCTCGATAAGTTTGGCTGGAGCGAGGGCCAGAAGGTCACGCTCAGCGACAAGTACGAGGGCGAGCGTTATTCCCTTGAGTACGCGGGCAAGGACTGTGCCTGGGGCTCCAAGTCGGACATGAATATCTATATGAGTATCGACGACTTTAACGAGCTGTTCGACAACGACGCCGC
>USLO01000151.1 GCA_900555515.1 uncultured Collinsella sp. | reverse complement strand
GTGCTGGGCAGCGCGCTCGACCGCAAGCGCACGATCGCGGCGGACATCCTGTTCGAGGCGCTGCTGGGCTCCAACGAAGCGCCGGTTAAGAAGGCCATTCTGGCCGCCGGTCTGGGCGGCAACGCGGTGAGCTACACCGCGGCCGAGAGCCTGCAGCCCTACGAGCTCATCATGCTGCAAAACGCGCAGCCCGGCGTGGCGCGCGAGCTGCGTCGTGTGTTCCAGGACGCCTGCCGCGACCTGTGCGAGCACGGCGTTCCGCGCGAGCGCCTGGAAGCCATTATCAGCAGCAACGAATACGACCTGCGCCAGCGCGACTACGGTATCGCCGATGGCGTGGCCATTGCGTGCGATGCGCTGAGCACCTGGCTCTACGATGACGACGCTGCGACGCTGGCGCTCAAGTACGGCCCGGTGTACGAGGAGCTGCGCGGCGAGCTGGACGGCAGCTACTTTGAGGACCTGCTGCGCGAGCTGGTGCTGGAGAACGACCACATGGCGCTGGTCGAGCTGGTTCCGGTAGACGCTGCCGAGGGCGCAGAGGGTGCCGAGGCCGCCGAACTGGCAGCCAAGCGCGATGCCATGACCGATACCGAGCTGGCCGATGTGGTCGAGCGCACGGCCGCGCTACGTGCCGCGCAGGAGGCCGAGGACACGCCCGAGGCCAAGGCCACGTTGCCGCGCCTGCGCGTGTCCGACATTGGCGAGGCGCGCCCCGAGCCGCCGCTGGTCGTGGACACGACTGCGCCCATCCCCTGCCTGCGCCACAGCATCCCCACCAACCGCCTGGCCTACGCCATGCAGTATTTCGACCTGAGCTGCGTCGCGTTTGAGGACCTGCCCTATGTGACGCTGCTCGGCCGCCTGCTCAAACAGCTGCCCACGAGCGAGCACTCGGCCGAGGAGCTCGACAACTTGCTTGCCGGCAAGCTGGGCTTTTTGAGCTTTACGACCGAGGTCATGACCCAGCCCGACGTGGACGGTGTGCGCCCTTATCTGCTGGTGAGCGCCGGCGCCCTGTCCGAGAAGATCAATGCGCTGGCGAGCCTGCCGCGCGAGGTGTGGTCGAGCACGCTTTTGCTCAATGCCGACGCCGACCGCGTGCGCGACGTTCTCACGCAGATTCGCATTGGGCTTGAGCAAGGCTTTATCAACAACGGTCACTCGGCGGCGCTCAGTCGCGCGATGAGCTACAGCTCGCCTTCGGCCGTGGTGCGCGAGCAGCTTTCGGGCGTGGACTTCTATCTGTTCCTGCGCGATCTGCTCGACCACTTTGACGAGCGCGTGGACGGGCTGCGTACCAAGCTTGCCGAGCTGGCGGAGCGCATCTTTGTGGCCGATGGCTGCATGGCGAGCTTTACCGGCAGCGACGAGGACTTTGACGCGTACTGGGATGCCGCGGGCGACCTGGGACTGGACACTGGCGACGGCGCCGATGCCGGCCGCAGCGCGCTCGTGGTGCCGACGCCGTGCGACCGCCACGAGGCCTTTGTCATCCCCAGCGACATCTGCTTTGCAGCAAGCGCGTGCGACCCGCGTCGCTTAGGGCTTGACGTGACGGGCACCTGGGCGGTTGCTGCTAACGCACTCTCCTACGACTACCTGTGGAACGAGATCCGCGTGAAGGGCGGCGCGTACGGCTGCGGATTCCGCGCGGCAGGCGAGCGTCAGACGGCGTTCTACACCTACCGCGACCCGGCAATCGACCCCTCGATTGAGCGTGTGGCGCGCGCGGGCGAATGGCTCGGCAGCTTTGAGCCCGACGAGGCCGCCTTTGAGGGCTTTATCGTGAGCTGCGTGAGCGGCATGGACGCGCCGGTGAAGCCGTACGCGCTCACCAAGCGCCGCAACACGACCTACCTGGCCGGGCTCGATCCACATACACGCGAGGAGCGCCGCGCCCAGATGCTCGCCGCCACGCCCGGTGAGCTTCGCTCGCTCGGCGCCGATGTGACGCGCATTGCAGCCGAATCGCCCACCTGTGTCTTTGGCGGCCGAGACGTCATCGCCAAGAGCAGCGCTGGCTTTAACGTCATCGACCTGCTGGGCTAACCACAACAAAGGTAGATTTTTGGGACATGCCTGAAAATCTACCTTTTTCTTTTCCGCTGCTTGGGCGGAGCAGCTCAGCCCGTCCCACCAGTTTGTCTCAATCTGTAACATCTAGACGGCAATATTGGCTCCAGATGTTACAAATCGAGACGTTTCCGAATGGCGCCGGCCCTTTGTCTCAATCTGTAACATGTAAGTCCAATTTTGCCGAGTTACTGTTACAGATCGAGACAAACCGCCGCGAACAACCGCTCTTCGTTAAAACCACCACGAAGGTGTCCATGAACTGCCCCCTTCACGATGGTTTGCGTGGTGGTTTGGGTGTTTGCCCAGATAAAACCTGCCAAAATAAACCTGTCCCTATTTGGCAGGTTTGCTAGAGGAGGTTGGGATGGACAAGGCTGAGTTGCGGCGGGCGGCGCTTGCTCGGCGCGATGCGATTGGGTTGGATGTGCGGGCGGCGAAGTCTGCCGTTATCTGCGCGCGGCTTGTTGAGCTGTTGGATCGCTCGGATTCCGCGGCGCCGCACGCCGTTGCCATCTATGCCGCGATGGGTTCCGAAGTCGACCCTGCCGTGTTTGGCGCGGCGGCCGGCGCGCGCGACTGGCGCGTGGCCTATCCGTGCATGCTCTCGGCAGCCGAAGCCGCAGCTTGTGAGCAGCGCATGTGCATGAGGGCAGTTGCCGCCGGCGATGCGTCCACGGCTCCGTTTATCGCCCACCCCACGCGGGCCTTTGCGGCCACAGACATCGACAGTAGCCGCTTCCCTATCGTGCCTGCCGAGGCTCTCGGCATGGTCGTCGTGCCGCTCGTAGCCTTCGACCGCGCCGGCGCGCGCCTGGGCTACGGCGGCGGCTGCTACGACCGCTACCTGCCCATGCTCTCGCCCGCATGTCAAATCATCGGCATCGCCTTTGACGAGCAGCGTGTCGACCGCGTTCCCACCGACGCCCACGACCTGCCGCTACCCCACATCATCAGCGCCTAACGGCTGGCGCATCTCCCGACGGCCTAGTGCTCCTCGCCGGCGCGGGCCAGGTCGTAGGGCGTGGTCTGGTAGACGTAGTAGTTGAGCCAGTTGGTGTAGAGCAGCTGAGCCTGGCTACGCCAGACGTTGCGCGGATCGGCCGTGGGGTCGTCGCCCGGGAAGTAATGCGCCGGCACCTGGGGGTTAAGGCCGCGCTTCACGTCGCGCTCGTACTCCAGGCGCAGCGTGTCGGTATCGTACTCGGGGTGGCCAAATACAAAGAAGCGGCGGCTGTCGGTCGACTTGACGATGTACAGGCCCACCTCGTCGGACACGGCCACGACCTCAAGCTGCGGCTCGGCCTCCACGTCCTCGCGGCGCACATCGGTGTTGCGCGAGTGCACGGCATAGAAACGGTCGTCAAAGCCGCGAACCAGCGGGCTTTGCGGCTTCACCAGATAATGCTCGAACACGCCACTTGCCTTGGCCGGCAGATCGTACTTCTGAATGCCGTAATGGTGATACAGGCCAGCCTGCGCGCCCCAGCAAATGTGCAGCGTGGAGTGCACGTGCGTGGTAGACCAATCCATGATCTGGCAGAGCTCGGGCCAGTAGTCGACCTCTTCGAACGGCATCTGCTCCACCGGCGCGCCCGTGATGATCAGGCCGTCGTAGTGAATGTCGCGAATGTCGTCAAACGTGCGGTAGAACGTCTCCAGGTGGCCGGCGCTCACATGCGTGGCCTCGTGCGTTTTGGTGCGCAGCAGGTCCACCTCCACCTGCAGCGGCGTGTTGGAGAGCTTGCGCATGATCTGCGTCTCGGTGGCGATTTTGGTGGGCATGAGGTTGAGGATGAGCACGCGCAGCGGACGGATGTCCTGGTGCAGCGCGCGATACTCGGTCATGACAAAGATGTTCTCGCTCTCGAGCTGCGCGGCGGCAGGGAGGGCGTCGGGGATGCGAATGGGCATGGATGCTCCTTACGAGTCAGTTGCAGTTATGGTACAACGAGCGGGCCCATCCGCGCGAGCACATCGCTCAGCGATGCCGTCAGCGGCCCAAATCACTCCAAAAGTAGAGATTAAGGCATGTCCCAAAAATCTATGCCACTTTAGCCTAGCAAAGTGGCAGCAGGACGCTACAATGGTTCGACGCGAAAAACTCGGCCGAAAGGATACGTATATGTACCAGACGCGTAAGATCGGTGTGGTCGGCCAGGGCCACGTAGGAGCACATGTCGCCAACAGCCTGCTTAT
>USLO01000150.1 GCA_900555515.1 uncultured Collinsella sp. | reverse complement strand
CGGTCGGGAACGATGGCGCCAGAAGGATACGGGACCATCTTGCCCTTGTTGAACTCAAATTTACTGGGCATCGGCTGCCACCTCCTTCTTGGAAGCAAAGCGGTCCTTGACGCGACCGAAGAACGCCTTGAGCTGCGGGTTGTTGGTAAAGATCATGACCAGGATCAACACGATGGCGTAGATGAGCATGCGGTAGTCCGAGAACTGACGGAGCAGCTCGGGAAGCACCGTGAGCAACGCCGCCGCGATGACGGAACCGCGCATGTTGCCCAGGCCGCCCAGGACCACGAACACCAGAATGAGGATCGACGTGTTGAAGTCGAACTTGGTGGCGGAGAGCTGCGAGAAGTTACCGCCGAAGAGAGCTCCGGCAGCACCGGCGAGGGCAGCGGAAACCACGAAGGCGATCATGCGGTACTCCGTGACGGAGATGCCTACGGACTCGGCTGCAATCTTGTTGTCGCGCACGGCCATAATGGCACGGCCGGTACGGCTGCGAACCAGGTTGAGCACGATCACGAGTGCGACCATGACCAGGATGGCACCGGCGAGGAAGGTCGAGTACGTCGACACGCCCGAGGCGCCCTGGGCGCCCTTGATGATGGCGGTGCCGTCCTCGAGCAGGTGCAGGTCATCGATCGTGGAGTTACCCGTGATGTTAAAGATCACATGCAGGCCGCTGGAATCGACGCCCACAATGAGGCAGGTGACGATCTCTTTGATGATCTCGCCAAAAGCCAGGGTCACGATAGCCAGATAGTCGCCGCTCAGGCGCAGGACCGGGATGCCAATCAAGAAGCCCAGGATAGCGGCAGCGATGGCGCCGACCACGATGCTGATGACAAGACGTATTGGATCGGAGGGAACGGCGCTCTCGAGGGCGACCGCGGTAACGATGCCCGTATAGGCGCCGACGCTCATAAAGCCCGCGTGGCCCAGCGACAAGTCGCCCGCGATGCCGACGACGAGGTTAAGGGAGATGGCCATGACGATATAGGCCGTGATGGGAACCAGCTGACCGGCGATCATGCGCGGAATCATGTGGTTAGACTGCATAAAGAACACGATGGCGAAGGCCACGATGCACATGGCGTACGTGACAAAGTCGTGACGCGTCTGCTTGTCTTTAAGAAACTTCATAACGCTCACCTACACCTTCTCGGGGACGTACTTGCCCAAGAGGCCGGCAGGCTTGACGAGCAGGACGATGATCAGAACACCAAAGACGATGGAGTTGGCAAGACTCGTGGAAATGTAAGCCTGCGCCATCGCCTCGATGATGCCGATGAGAATGCCACCGACAAAGGCACCGGGGATGGAGCCGATGCCGCCGAAGACAGCGGCGTCGAAGGCCTTGATGCCAGGCATAGCACCCGTCGTGGGCTGCAGCACCGGCGAGTAGGAGCACAGCAGCACGCCGGCGATGGCGGCAAGGGCAGAGCCGATGGCAAACGTCATCGAAATGGTGCGGTTGACGTTGATGCCCATGAGCTGAGCGGCGGCCTTGTCCTCGGACACGGCGCGCATGGCCTTGCCCATCTTGGTCTTACCTGTAAAGAACATCAGGCCGGCCATGATAACCAGGCAGGCGACGATGGTGACGAGCGAGACGGCGCTCACGTTGAACTTGGCCAAGAACTCCGGCACCTGGAAGGTGACGAGCGAAGTGAAGTTCTTGGGCGTGGCGCCCCACAGAAGCTGCGCGGCGTTCTGCAGGAAGTAAGACACGCCGATAGCCGTGATCAGAACGGCCAGCGGGCCTGCTTGGCGCAGCGGCTTATAGGCCAGACCCTCGATGAGAACACCGAGAACGGTACAGACCACACAAGAAAGAATTACAGATACCCAGCCCGGGAGGCCGAGATACGACGTGGCACAGAACGAGACATAGGCACCGACCATGATGACATCGCCGTGAGCGAAGTTCAGCATCTTGGCGATACCGTAGACCATGGTGTAGCCCAACGCGATGATGGCGTAGACGCTGCCCATGGACAGGCCGTTGACCAGGTATTGGATAAAGACCGTCATGTTCCACATCCCCCTTTCGAATAGGTTTCCAGTTGATGTATGAAACAGGGACGTTACACTGTCCCTAGATACCAAGCAAGCAGGGAAGGCCAAAACCTCCCCTGCTTGGGATCAAAACCGCTCTATGTAAGGCGGCCAATTAGGCCTGTACGTACTTGCCATCGGTGATGACGTACGCCGTGGGCTCCTTCTGGACCTGGCCCTTGTCGTTCCAGGAGAGCTTGCCAGTCAGGCCGTCAACAGTAATGTTGCGCATAGCCTCGGGAAGCTTCTCGGCAACCTCGGTGGGATCGGCGTCGACACCCAAGCCGGCCTCCTTGAGAGCCTCGACCACAGCATGCACGCCGTCGTAGGCGTCGGCGGCAAACTGGTCGGGGGTATCGCCGTACTTATCTTTGTAAGCGTTGACGAAGTCGGCGTTCTTCTCGTCGTCGGCGGAAAACGGGGTCATGAGCAGCAGACCCTCGGCAAGAGAGGTGTCGAAGCCCTCAACGCCCAGGATGCCATCCATGCCGTCGCAGCCCATCATCTTGACGTCGTAGCCCATGTCCTTGGCGTTCTTGAGCAGGACGGACGCCGGCGTGTAGTAGATCGGCGCAAAGATCATGGTGGCGCCTGCCTGCTTGGCCTTGGTCAGCTGGTTGGTAAAGCTCGTGGCGGAGTCGTCCTTAAAGGTCTCCTCGTCGACAATCTCAAGCTTAGACTTAGCGGCCTGGGCCTTAAAGGAATCTGCGATGCCCGAAGAATAGGCGTCGCCGGAGTTATAGAACAGCACGAACTTCTCGTTCGCATACTTCTGCGCCAGGAACTTGGCAGCGTTGACACCTTGGTTGGGGTCGGTAAAGCAAACCTGGAAGACGCAATCCTTGCCCTTGGTAACGTCCTCGGAGGACGCGGACGGGGTAATCATGAACGTCTCGGGGTCGTTACCGCACTCAGCAGCAACGGCGACCGACGCACCCGTGGTGGTCGGACCGACAAGGGCCTGCATGCCCCAGTCGAGCAGGGTGTTGAAGGCGTTGACGGCCTTCTCGCCGTCAGCCTGGTCGTCCTCGGCCTTGCTGACAAGCGGCAGCTCCTTGGTCGAGAAATCCTTGCAGCCAAGCTCGACAGCCTGTGTAACGGACTTGCCGTAGGACGCGTTGGCACCGGTCAGCGGGCCGATGGTGCCGATCTTAAACGAAGCGTCGCCCGACGCGGAACCGCTGTCGCCGCCGTTGGAGGAGCAGCCAGCTAGAATGGACATCGCCCCCAGACCTGCTGCGCTCGCGATAACGCTCCTGCGATTCATAACAGGGTTCAATGACTTACCGGTGAGGCTCGACATGCGGCTCTCCTCTCAAATCTCGTCGGGTTTCGGTTACCCGACAGGCCATCCTTCGCCGTGTTCGGCGTTCGCAAAATACTAGACGCTTTAGTTAAGGAAAGTGGCGATTATTTCAACTTTTCTTTGGATTTGTTCATTTATCCATAATTCTGCGTATTTCTATTACTTTATGCAGTAATGCCACTTTATTGTGTGAAAGTAATGTTTCCGTTCTGTTACAGGCGTCCCTTCCCTGAATAAAACGGCCTCACCGGTCGCGCTTTATGCGCACTTAGGCGGCGATGTACTTGCCGTCCTGGATCACATAGGCCGTAGCGGGCTTTTCGACCTGGCCCTCGTCATTCCACGTCAGCTCGCCTGTCAGGCCCTCGATCTTGATCTTGCGCATGGCCTCGGTCAGCTGGTTGGTAAAGCTCGTGGCAGAATCGTCCTTAAAGGTCTCGGTATCGACGATGTCGAGCTTGGACGCCTTGGCCTGCTCGGCAAAGGCGTCGGCAACGCCCGAGCTGCATGTATCGCCGGAGTTGTAGAACAGGGCGATCTTGGCGTCTGCATACTTCTCAGCCAAGAACTTCGCGGCGCTGGCGCCCATGGTGGGGTCGGTGAAGCAAACCTTGTGGTGCAAACGTTGACAGTTTGTTACGGAGTTCCGTTTGTAGCGAGCATGTTTCCAATGTTTCCGCAGCGTTTCGGGGGCGCCGTTTTGTGCGACTCCTGTTGCCTGGCGAGCACGCGCCCTCGGTTCACGCTAGAATGCACTCAACCTTTAAGCGGTTAATCCATCTATAAGATGCACGAAGGAGCTATCTATGAGCGAACCCCTGCGCACCGTGAACGTCGGTCTGATCGGTCTGGGAACCGTCGGCGGCGGCGTGGCCCGTCTGATCAAGAGCCACCACGATGAGTACCTGGCAGCCTACGGCATCGACCTTAAGCTGACCCG
>USLO01000149.1 GCA_900555515.1 uncultured Collinsella sp. | reverse complement strand
CGGGCCGACATTCACGCTATTCAAATCTCGCAAGGGTGAAGGTGATCCTGTGGCAAGGCGCCCGTCCAACGATACCAGTTCGCGTCCGGTCTCCATGGCCGACGTCGCCCGCGCTGCTGGCGTTTCGCAGCAGACGGTTTCGCGCGTCGCCAACGGCTTGCCCAACGTTAACGAGCAGACGCGCCAGCGCGTGCAGGCCGCCATGCAAGAGCTCGGCTTTCGTCCGAGTTATGCCGGTCGCTCGCTGCGCGACGGTCGTTACCATTCGGTCGGCCTGTGCGTCAACGATGTCACCAAGTTTGGCAATCTCTCAATGATCGACGGCATCGCCAGCGCTGCTCGCGAGCATAATTGCGCCATCACGCTGGTCGAGATGTCCAAGACCGAGGAGTTTTCGCTTGTCGAGGCCACGCGTCGTATGGCCGCGCTGCCCGTGGACGGCATCATTATCGGCATGAGCCGCATGGCGCCCGATTTTGAGACGTTTGATCCACTGCCGGGCATTGGTACGGTCATTGTTACCATGTACGCGCATCCGCGGGTGACCACGGTCGATTCCGACCATTACGGCTGCTCGTTATTGCTTATGGATCACCTGTTTGAGCTGGGGCACGAGCAAATTCGCTATATTGGTGGCCCGTCGTTCTCGGTCGACGAGCAATTTCGTCGCGCCGGTTGGCAGGATGCGCTCGAGCGTAAACACATCGAGCCGGCAGAGCCGCTCGAGGGCGACTGGTCTGCCAACAGCGGCTACGAGGCCGGCAGGTACCTGGCCGAGCACGATCGCACCATGACGGCGATTTACGCGGCAAACGACCAGATGGCAAATGGCGCGATTGCAGCGCTGCGCGATAGCGGTCTGCGCGTGCCCGAGGACGTGAGCGTGGTGGGCGTCGATGACTCGCTCGATGATTTTGTAGCACACAACGAGCTCACGACCGTGCGATTCGATCTACATCAGCGTGGACGTGAGGTGTTTGAGCATGCGGTTCCCAAGGCGGGTACGGCGGGCAAAACCGTTGCCATTCGTATTCCCGGCCAGCTCATCATTCGACATAGCACAGCGATACCGCACGCATAGTTTGTGCAGGTAAACGGCGGTACCTTCCGCCTCAATAACAATCGGTAAGGATGCTGACAGATAGCCGTGGCTATGAAGACGAGTGTTATGATAGACGGGTTCTTTTGTCTATCTAGGAGGCTTTGCCTGATGGAGATCACCAAGGATATCCGCTACATTGGCGTCGACGATCACGACATCGACCTGTTCGAGGGCCAGTACGACGTGTCCGAGAACGGTATGGCATACAACAGCTACGTTATCTTGGGCGATAAAATCGCTGTCGCCGATTCAGTCGACGGCGGTTTTGTTGACGAGTGGCTCGGCAACCTCGAGGCCGCGCTCGACGGCCGTACGCCCGACTACCTGGTTGTCCATCACATGGAGCCCGATCACTCCGCCGGCATTGCCGCCTTTATGGAGCGCTATCCCCAGGCGCAGATCGTGGCAAGCATGGGCGCCTTCCGCATGATGGTCAACTACTTTGGCACCGACTTCCCCGAGCGCAAGATGGTCGTCAAAGAGGGCGATGTGCTCGATCTGGGCGGCCACAGCCTGACCTTTATCGGCGCCCCCAACGTTCACTGGCCCGAGGTGCTGTTCTCTTGCGAGGCCACCGACAAGGTGCTCTTTAGCGCCGACGGCTTTGGCAAGTTTGGCGCCAACGACATCGAGGATCCCGAGGGCTGGGCTTGCGAGGCTCGCCGCTACTACTTTGGCATTGTCGGTAAGTTCGGCAAATTTGTGCAGGCCGTGCTTAAGAAGGCCGCCGATCTGGACATTCAGATTATCTGCCCGCTCCACGGTCCTGTCCTTACCGAGAACCTGGGCTATTACCTCGACACCTATAACACCTGGTCGAGCTATCAGCCCGAGGACGAGGGCATCACGATTGCCTATGCGAGCGTGTATGGCCATCTAAAGGCTGCCGTCGAGGAGCTCGCATCTGCGCTCGAGGCCCGCGGCCAGAAGGTCTCCGTCTTTGACCTAGCTCGCGACGACATGGCCGAGGCCGTTGAGGATGCGTTCCGCTATGACCGCCTGGTGCTCGCCTCCATCACCTATCAGGGCGAGATCTTCCCGTTCGTGAGCACCTTTATCCATACGCTTGCCGAGCATGCCTATCAGAACCGTACGGTGGCACTCGTTGAGGCTGGCTCCTGGGCGCCCACCGCTGCCAAGGTTATGACCAAGGAGCTCGAGGGCATGAAGGACATCACTCTGGCGCAGAACAAGGTGACCGTGCTGGGCTCGCTCAACGACGCCTCGCGCGCTCAGATCGAGGTTCTCGCCGACGAGCTTTCCAAGTAGCGATATATCGCTTTTAACGCTCAAACCACCACAAAGGGGACAGGCACCTTTGTGGTGGTTTTTATTTAGTTGACGGCGATGATGAGGGCTGGACGTGCGCCGTCGGCGGTCTTGGCGATTGAGGTGGCGACGGCGCCTTCGGGGTCTCGGTCCATCACGATGGTGTCGACATCGGTCAGCTCGGCAAAGCGGTACATGCCGCGTCCGTTAACCTTGCTGGCGTCCATGAGGGCGACGCTTTGATGGGCCGCGGCGATCATAGCCGTTTTGGTCTCGGCCATCTGGGGAAAGTCGGTCGTAAAGCCGCAGCTGGAGACAAAGGCGCCGGGGCACATGACGGCCAGATCGGCATGGACCATTTGGAGCGCCTGCATAGTGAGCGGTCCGTACAAATAACGATGACCTTTGCGCAGCGCCCCGCCCAGCATGACGACATCGACCGAGGGCATGCTCTCGTCGATGTAATCGGCAATGGTAATGTCTGCCGTGATGACGGTGATGCCGTCGCGCTGGTCGAGGAGCCGGACGAACTCGAGCGCCGTGGTGCCCGAGTCGACGAGCAGCGTGTCGCCGTCATTGACGAGCTCGATAGCGCTTTGCGCGATGGCCTGCTTGGCGGCGACGTTGACATTGATGCGGCGATCCTGCGTGGAGACGGTCAGGCGTTTGTGGAGCGAGACGGCACCGCCGTGTGTGCGGCGCAGCTTGCCTGCTTCGGCGAGCGCGTCCAGGTCGGCGCGGGCAGTGACGGAGGACACGCCAAATGTCTGGGCAATTTCTGCCACCTGCACCGAGGCATTATGCTCGAGCATTTCCATAATGGCGGTACGGCGTTCGTCGGCAAAAGCACGGTTGGTAGCTTGGGTCATGGCTGCTCCATTCTCGGTTAAATATGCAGGAATTGTGTTGACTCTATTTTCGTTCATTTTCTTTTTGAGTAAGAAAACACCTTTCGATTACTTATCTTTTCTATAAAAGAAAGACGCTGAACGCCTAAAATTCAATATCGAACACGCCCACTTGGCTTCAATTCCTTCCGTTTGCTTTTCAAAAACGACGGTATTGACCTGCATGGGCTCAATATCTCGCACGTGCAAAGCCGCTGAATTTCATACAATGAGCGCAGTAAAACGCAAGGTAAAACGCCTTGTGAACAACTACGCCCGATGTCCAGATGCGGGCGAGGGAGAGGAGCAAACGCTCATGGCACTTGTTACCACCGAAAAGATGCTCAAGGACGCTCAGGCCGGCCACTACGCCGTCGGCGCGTTCAACGTCGAGAACCTCGAGTTTGTTATGGCCGTTCTGGCCGCTGCCGAGGAGACCAAGTCCCCCGTCATCATGCAGACCACCCCGGGCACCATCAAGACCGCTGGTCTGGACTACTTCTACGGCATGGTCAAGGCTGCTGCCGAGCGCGCTTCCGTGCCCGTCGCTCTGCACCTCGATCACGGCGATGGCTATGACCGCTGCATGCAGGCTTTCCGCACCGGCTATACCTCTGTCATGATCGACGGTTCGCACGAGTCCTTCGAGGACAACATCGCCCTGACCAAGTCCGTCGCCGATGCCGGCCGCGCCATGGGCGTGCCCGTCGAGGCTGAGCTCGGCAAGGTTGGCGGCAAGGAGGACGACGGTCCCGCGGTTGAGGGCGAGAGCCCCTACACCGATCCTGCCGAGGCCAAGGAGTTCGTCGAGCGCACTGGCTGCACCTCGCTGGCTATTGGCGTTGGCACCAGCCACGGTGTGTACACGAGCGATCCGCACATCGAGCAGTCCGTGGTCAAGGCCATCCGCGACGCCGTCGACGTGCCGCTGGTTCTGCACGGCACCTCCGGTGTGCCCGATGAGCAGGTTGCCGAGGCTGTGAAGAACGGCATCTGCAAGGTCAACTACGCCACCGAGCTGCGTCAGGCCTACACTAAGGGCTTCATGG
>USLO01000148.1 GCA_900555515.1 uncultured Collinsella sp. | reverse complement strand
GCGCGGCGGGCAACTTGGCCATGTGGCAGAACGTTTGCAGGTCGGGCGCCATAACATTCTGGTAGTCGAGGTGGCCGCTGGCATCCTGTGCGGCAAGCTCCAATTGGCGCACAAAATCCAGCGCCGCTGCCAGCACAAAGCTCGGCGTAGGCGCGTTGACGTCCTGAGTGGTCGCCACGAGCCTGCCCGCCGCCTGCGTGACAAGCCAAGCGACCTCGCGCTGGCAACGCACGGCCTTGCGCGTAACCGGCTTGATGGACGAAGAAGAAACGCTCCCCTTAGGCGGATTCGAAGCAGCCATAAGACCCTCCCATGAACAATCCGGCCCAACAGGCCCGGATGAAACACGTGCTACATCAGTATACAAGGGAGTGGGGTGGAAAAATGGAGTCGACAGCGTGACTGCCGGCTCCGGATTGCTTGCCTTAGAGGCCGTACACTTCGACCATAGCTTCGCCAATGCGATGGGGCACGCCGGTGACGAGCGCGTTGCCCATGCAGAAAGCTCGATGGCCGTCGGTCATACCAGTATCCGTCCAGCCCTTGGGGAATCCTTGGAGCTGATCGAGCTCGTCGGGAACGAGGCGGCGGAAACGGCCGTCGGGGCACTCGATAACATGCTTAAATCGGCTGGCGCCCGTGCCGCCTTCGCTCGTGAGGATGGTGCGGCTCGGTTTGTCGGTGGCATCCGGGAAACTCATGGCACCCTCGGAATACGTGTACGTAAAGCCCGTCTTTTTGTTGGTGCGTTCTTCGCGCTTGCTGCCCTTGAGGTAGCGCCAGTCGGGAAGCTTCTCGTCGGAGATGTAGAACTGCTCCGGAACATACTCCTCATTAACAAGTACATCGCCAAGCACACGGCGCTCGCCGTGATAATCCTCAACGAAGTCGCAGGTCAAAACATGGCAGCCCTGCATGACACCGGCATTCTTGAACTGAGATGTCTTTTGACCAACGCCAAAACGAGTCGAGTTCTCGTAAGGATCAGGCAGGACATCGAGCTCGGCCATTTCGTCAGGGTAGATGGCGGGGAAGGCCTTCGCCATGACACCGTTGTGCATGCGGTCAACGAGATCGACCTTGCCGGCGTTCTTCTCGCAGAAGATATAAACGCGCTTGCGGCGCTGGGGAAAACCATATTCCGCGGAGTTGACCACGCGCCATTCGACCGTGTAATCGAGGTCGGCAAGGCAGCTTAGGATGATGGCGAAGTCGCGACCGCGCTGAGACGCGGGCGACTTGAGCAGACGATCGACATTCTCAAAGAGACCGAACTTGGGCCTCTTCATTTCAAGGAAGTGATAGATGTCCCACCAGAGGACACCCTTCTTTCCTTCGATGCCGTGTGCCTGATTGAGCGGACGCGCGACAGAGTAGTCTTGACAGGGGAAACCGCCAACGACCATTTGGACATTGGGGATTTCGATTTTGCCCGCTTCGGCTTGTTCCAAGACCCTATTAATGTCTTCGTTGACAACGGAATCATCGCCGAAGCGATCCATGTAGCAACGGGCCGCGAACTGACGCGCCTTGGTTCCGGGCGGTTCCCATTGATTTGCCCAAATGGTGCGGAAGGGGCCGGCTGGTTTCATATAAAACTCGGGATGTCGAGGGTCGGCATAGCCTTCGAGACCCAAACGAAATCCACCGACGCCCGCAAAAAGCTCGGCAATATTAATCTCAGACACGTTTCTCCAATCGCTGCTGTGTCCGTTTATGGTGCTCACAACAATAGCCGATCGAGGGGACAAGATCAAGACCTCAATTTTCTGGGCGTTAGTAGTTGCTCTGAACTACTATGGGGTTAGTTGCGAGTTTCGGAGGTATCCCGTGTCCAAGAAGCGCCTCGATTTCAAGCGCATGCTTGACGATACTGATTTTTCTGACCCTTCAAGCATTGAGCGCTACGCTGCCAATCTCGACGGCATGACGTTCCGCGATATTCTCGAGCTCGGTATTGCCCCGGAAGGGGAGAGTGCGCCCAAGGACTTTGGCTCCAAAAAGTACAAAGGCGGTATGGGTACTCTTATCGAGGAGCGCTACTTTGGCTACAAGGCCAATAGCGACGACCGTCCCGATTTTCCCGAGGCGGGCGTTGAGCTCAAGGCAACGTGTTTCGATGTGCTCAAGAATGGCCGTAAGTCTGCGGGTGAGCGTCTTGTCCTGACCATGATCCCTTACGACCGTCCTGTTTCGCTCGACTATGACAATTCTCACCTCAAGACTAAGCTCAGCAATATTCTGTTGATTTATTACGGCCGAGATCGTTCTATCGACAAATATGACCAGCGTATCGAGCGCGCTGTCATGGTGCGCCTTCCCGAAGAAGACATGAAAATCATTCGCGCCGACTACGAGAAGATCATTTCCTATATTCAGGATGGCCGTGCGGACGAGCTTTCAGAAGGCATGACGACTTATCTGGGTGCTTGCACGAAGGGCGCAACTGAGGCCACAATGTGGGCGGACCAGTATTATGAATACTTCAATACCGATACGGGTGAGATTGAGCGCCATCGCGCAAAGCGTCGCGCCTTTTCCCTCAAGCGCTCGTATATGGACTATGTGCTCCATACTTATGTCCTCGGTGCTCCGCGAGTCGGGGAGAGCATTGTTCAGGACGATGGCAAGTCTATCGATTTCGAAAGTTACGTAACTGGACTTATCGAGCGCCATTACGGTGAGACCGATCGTCAAATTGCCGAACAGTATGGACTGGAGTACACGGGCAATAAGGCGCAGTGGACAACGCTTGTCTATCGCATGCTCGGAATCAAAAACAGTGCTGCCGAGGAATTCGTCAAGGCAGGCATTTCCGTCCGAACCGTTCGAGTTAACAACAGGGGGCACATCGAACAGGCTATGTCGTTCCCACCGTTTGAGTTCAAGCGTTTGATTGAAGAAGACTGGGAGACGTCGCCTCTTCATGCGTGCCTTGAGACCAATCGCTTCTTCTTCGTTGTGTTCCGTGAAGACCACGATGGCGTGCTGCGTCTCGACCGTTGTTTGTTCTGGGCAATGGGAGAAAACGAAATCGAGGGCCCCGCAAAGGCTTGCTGGGATGAGACGCGAAAGGTCATTCGCAAGGGCGTTGAGCTCAATCCGTATCGGGATGCAAGCGGAAAGCTCAAGGTGACCAACAATCTGCCCGGTATGGCGGATAACCCGATTGTCCACGTTCGCCCGCATACGTCAAAAGCGGCTTACAAGTTTGCCGATGGAACAGAGATCGGTGACATCGCAAGGAATGCTTACGAACTGCCCGACGGGCGCTGGATGACGAAGCAATCGTTCTGGTTCAACAAGGGCTACCTGGAGCACATTCTGGGGCTGTAGCGTTTTGGGATTGTTTGACGATCGAGCTCCTGCTCCTCGATGCCTCGATGTCATCCCTACAAATAAATCCCCTCACCGAGCTGCTTGTGGAACTTGGCGTGATGGTCGCGTGCCCAGGTAAAGAGCACCTGGTCAAAGTCGGTGCGCGTGGCCGGGATGCCAAAGACGCCGGCAACTTCGACGCGCACAAACTCCAGTGCCGGCAGCTTGTTGATGGCAGTGAGGGCAAACGGGGACGAGGGCTCCTCGAACAGATAGCGGCTGCCTTGCAGCGCGTCGCAGCTGGTGCACGTGTTGCCGAGCGACGGGGCTTTGGAGGCTCGCGCGCCTACGGGCTTGTAGCCGCAGCGCTTATGAAGGTAGTCGCGGATCTCGCCCGGCACGCAGCCAAGAGCGGGCACGATGGCGAGTGCGTTGGCGTTGGCCGTGTCGATGGCAATGTGCCCGGCTTCGTTGGGCGCGTGCGTGATGGCGATGCTCTTGTCGTTATCGGTTCGATAGGGAATGCCGAAGGCCGCGACCGAGGTCTCTTTGTGACACTTCCAGCACTCGCGCTTGCCCAGTACTAGATATATATACGGCGCTGAGGGGTCGGATCGGTCAACACCGGGCAGCCACTCGGCAAAGGGTTCGGGGTTGACGCCGCTGGGTACATACCAGATCTTCTTGGTCCGGTCCCATTTGGCGCCCAGCGCCTTGGCTTCTTCTTTGTGCGAAAAGGGGACATCGAGCTCGGTGCGCATGGCGGCTCCTTGGTGCTGCAGGTGCAAGTGGCTCAAGGATACCGCAGGGCACAGACATCGCGGCGTTTTGCTGAGAAGTTGCGGTGCGGACTGATTGGTTATGCCGATGGATAGATCGGCAAGTAGATGGTCGGCTTTTGGCTAGTTGGGCGGTTGGAACTGCCGGCGGATTTAGCGACATAAAACAAAACAGACCAGAGGGCATAGCCTCTGAGCTGCGAACATTTGGTGGGCGTTAGAAGATTTGAACTTCTGACCTCTTCCGTGTCAGGGAAGCGC
>USLO01000147.1 GCA_900555515.1 uncultured Collinsella sp. | reverse complement strand
TTATCGGCGAGGGCTCTATGATTGATATGGGCGCCGTCCTGGGCGGCCGCGCAACCGTGGGCAAGAACTGCCACATCGGCGCCGGCACCGTACTGGCAGGCGTTGTGGAGCCCGCCAGCGCCACGCCCGTCATCATCGAGGATGATGTCATGATTGGCGCCAACGCTGTGATCCTGGAGGGCGTGCGCGTGGGCAAGGGTGCTGTCGTTGCCGCCGGCGCCGTGTGCGTCGAGGACGTCCCCGCCGGCGCCGTCGTGGCCGGTGTCCCCGCCCGCGTCATCAAGATGCGCGACGCCCAGACCGACAGCAAGACCGGTCTCGAGGAAGGCCTGCGCCAGCTGTAGGGTTACGCGGTTTTGACAAACCGCGTAACTAGCCGACGCTGCAAACGCCCCAGAGCGGCAATCTGACGTTCAATCGTCGGGCATGACCAAAAGGTCAATGCCCTCCTCTTTCACGTCACCTTGCTCGCTCTGGGGCGTTTTCGCTGACATATGCTCAACCTGTGGGGTAATTCATCCCTAAACAAAAAGGCCGAAGCTCCATTTGGGCTTCGGCCTTTGCTTTCTCGCTGTAGGCGTAACGCAACTTATCGGTTCTCGATGCTGCCGATGTTCTTGAGCTCGATGGAGATGAGGCCGTTGGGCTCGTTGACAAACTCGATGTACTCGGAGTTCGAACCCATCTCGGCCGGGAAGCTGATCTCGATACCCGTGTCGGTACGGATCTTATGATTGCGCACCGCCGCGCGTTCGACCTGCTTGCGCTCCACGGGCACACGCTCAGGCACCTTCTCCTCGGTCAGTGCCGCGCGCACGCTCTCCTTGATGACCGGCTCGTCCTCAAAGACCTCATCGACGATATCCCAAGGCGGCAGTTCCTCGTCATCCTCGACCTTCTCGGCCACAGCGGCCTTAACCTTTGCGAGCGCCACGGCCGTGTTGGCACCGTGCTCCCCGGCGACTTCCTCGACCACACGCGTCACGGTGTCGATGACCTCCTTGCCCGATACGCCCGTGTCGCACTGCAGCAGGCCATCGGGGATAAGCATACGGTCCTCGCCGGCGATCTTGCGTTTCTTGTCCACATAGCCGATCTCCATGGTGCTCGCGCGCACGATGGCATAGCTCGGCACCTTTTGCGAGGGGTTCGGCAGAATGGCGTAGTGGCGCGCGATGTCGTTGCGCACCTCCCCTTCCTCGCGGCCCACTTCGTGCATAAAGGCCTGCTTGGAGCCCAGCAGCATCACGGCAAACCAGCGGGCATCCTCATCGTCGTCAAAATCAGCCACGAGCACGTCGGTGGACTCAGCTTTCTCGGCCTTGGTGAGTTCGGAAGAGATGAACTCCGCAATCTGCTGCGACAGGTCCACGAACTCACGCTCACCAAAGAAATAGCTCTTGAGCTCGCCGCCGAATGCGGAGTTCTCGGCAAACGTGGCACGCTTGTTATCGGCCGAAGTGCGCGCGCGACGCAGATGTGTGGTCACGAAGTTGCGGACAGTACGGCTTTCGATATCCAACTCGCGCTGGCTCATGACGTTGACGGCAGAGTCAAAGTCCAGGATATGCAGAATCGCGTGATTGATTTTCATATACGGCATTCCGTTCTAGATCGATTTCGGCACGAATCAGTATAGCGGTCGAGCCCGCCCCAGGCGCTTCGAAGATTGGTGCATCGGGGACAGGTTGCTTGCACCAATGGTTAGCGCAGGAGCTCGGACTGCCAAGCCTCGAGCTGTTCTGCCAAACTCTTGCCGGCAGCGGGCATGTCGATCTGAGGTCGTTTGGGCAGCAGTGCGCATTTAAGGATTGCTACGATGGTCTGCGAGACAAAGCGTCGTGTATCCTCGTCAAAGCCTTGCGCAGCCTGGAGCATCACGGGCAGGCTCTCGCGCAGATTCCCAGCGATATCCGCAAACCGCTCAGCACCCGTAGCCTCAAACACGGAGAACAACGCATCTACAAAACGCTCGCGTTCGCTAGGCGACACTGCAAGCAACATCTCGCGAATGGAACCATCAACGTATCGAGCACCGGCAGACAGGCGCTCACAGTACACGAAGTCGTGACCATCAACCACCCAGCTAAAGGGATTGTGCTGCAGCAGGCTGAACTCGGTGCTCTCAACGATGGCATAGTCCTCCTGTGTCTCGAACATCATGCCAAAGATCGACGACCGAGGTAGCGTCTTGTCGATTCGACCGGAAAGATCGGCAAAGGCGTTGCCGTTCAGAAACTCCTCGACGAAGCCCGGACCATCATGGGAATACGCCCGTTCGATTCGCTCACGGGCGACATCGGAGCACATCGCCGCACCGTACACCGCAAGGTTTCCGCCCTTGGAATGACCTCCGCACAAAAGCGGCCCGTCAATCGCATCCGCCGCCTCGTCCACATAACGTGCCGCGGATTCCTGGGCCGGCACAGGACACCGGAACGCCATGTTAAAGTCTTCTTTCCAGCCCACAATCGTACTATCGGTCCCCCGGAAGGAAAGATAACTAAACCCTGCCGGAAACCGGAACGCCATGGCTGCAAACTGCTCTGTCGCCACCACATCGCTCACGACACGATAGCCGCAAACGTGCACGCCACGGTAGCGAGGACTTGCTGCCACGGCCTCCAGCAAGGCCCTGCTCCCCTCTGGGTCCCACAAGTCGTCAATCATGTCCCGGTAGCACTCGGCACGCAGCAGCTCGCGTACGTCTAGGCCCTGCCAGTTCGTCAGCTCCGCCATATCACCCGGCAAACGCAAATAGGACAACCACGCAAAGACCAGGCTGTCCACCGCGCAGAACGGCCGCTCCTCAAACGGATCAAACGCCGTCTGGGCATAGGTCAAAAAATTAGGCGAATCCGACATGGCCCTCCCATCAACTATGGTGTATTGGGATGGTGCATTGGGGTCAGGTTACTTTGCACCAAAAGGCGCCCGGGCCGTGTGGACCCGGACGCCTTCATTGTAGCTTTTCGCTCTAGCGAGCTTGGTTTAGCAGGAGAAGTCGACGCTGTCGATGATGTCCTTGAGGGCCTTGGCGGAGGCGGTGAGCTCATGCTGCTCGTCATCGTTCAACGGCACGGGAACGCGGCAGACGACGCCGTCACGGCCAACGACCGTCGGCATGGAGATAGCCAGATCGGACAGGCCATACTCGCCCACCATGAGCGAGGAAACGGGCAGAACGGTCTGCTCATCGCGCATGACAGCGGTGCAGATGCGCTTGACGGCCATGGCGACGCCGTAGTAGGTGGCGTGCTTCTTCTCGATGATGGTGTAGGCGGAGTTCTTGACGTCCTCGGCGATGCGCTTCTCGGCAGCCTCATGCTCCAGGTGGCCGTGAAGCTCGCAGAAGGTGTTCAGCGGAACGCCAGCAACCTGAGCGCTGGACCAAGCGACAAACTCGGAGTCACCGTGCTCGCCCATGACATAGGCCTGGACATCGCGCGGGTCAACCTCGACGTGGGCACCAAGCATCTGCTGCAGACGGCCAGTGTCGAGCACGGTGCCGGAGCCGATGACATGGCCCTCGGGCAGGCCGGACATCTTGATGGCAGCATAGGTCAGAACATCAACCGGGTTGGAGACGATTAGCAGAATGCCGTCGAAGCCGGACTTCTTAATCTCGGGGATAATGGACTTAAAGATGTTTACGTTCTTGTTGACCAGGTCCAGGCGGGTCTCACCGGGCTTCTGGGCAGCGCCAGCGGTGACGACGATCATGGCGGCGTCGGCGACATCGGAATAATCGCCGGCGTAGATCTTCATCGGCTCGGCAAACGTCATGCCGTGCGCGATATCCAGAGCCTCACCCTCGGCGCGGTTCTTGTCCACGTCGATGAGGACCATCTCGGAGAACAGACCACTCTGCATCAGTGCGAACGCCGAAGACGAACCGACGAAACCGCAGCCGACAATAGCGACCTTCTTCTCGTTAACCATTAGAAACTCCCATCTCTCTCCACAAACAAGCCGCCCGGGAACGACCCGAGCGGCTTGTCGTAATCCCAATACATCCAATCGGGACTTTGATTATGCTCCTATTCGCAGCCAAAAATCGACCGTTTACCGAAATTGTTTGCAGAATTCGTAAAATAACTGCACGAAATCGGTTTCGAGCTATTGACGAGTCGAAATAGGTTTCTAATACAGGCCCGCCTCGCGAATGGCCTCGACAGCCAAAGCGATCTGATCGGGCGGCAGGACCAGCGCCATGCGCACGTGCCCCTCGCCCGAAGGGCCAAAGCTCGCGCCCGGCGTCACCACAACGCCGGCCTTCTCCATGAGCTCCTCGCAAAACGCCATGGAATCGGTGCGACCACCGGGAAGCTTGGCCCACACAAACATAGAGCCATGCGCGTTGGGACGCTCCCAGCCCAGGCCCTCAAGACCGTCGCACAGGGCATC
>USLO01000146.1 GCA_900555515.1 uncultured Collinsella sp. | reverse complement strand
ATGAAACTCAACCCGCTGCGCGACAACATCGAGGGCAAGCGCCTGGTCGTCATCGACGACTCCATCGTGCGCGGCACTACCATGGTGCAGCTCGTCAAGATGCTGCGCAACGCCGGTGCCAAGGAGATTCATATCCGCATCAACTCGCCCGAGGTCATCTGGCCGTGCTTTTACGGTATCGATACCGACGTGCAGTCGCAGCTCATCAGCGCCAACAAGACGGTCGACGAGATTTGCGAGTATATCGGCGCCGATTCGCTGGCCTTCCTTTCGGTCGAGGGCCTGCTTAAGGTCATGCCCAAGGGCGGTTACTGCGATGCGTGCTTTACCGGCCGCTACCCCGTGGCGATTCCCGAGAGCTTTGGCCGCGACAAGTTTATGGAGGGCTTTAAGCCCCGCAACCTGGATAAGCCGCTGCACTTTGACGACGACGCCGTGGTCGAGAAATACGACGACCGCAGCTGGGAAGAGGAGCATGGCGAGGCCTAAAACCTGCCATGTGGGGACAGGTTTATTTTGGTAGGTTTTACCTGCTGTTTTGTTGATATGGCGGCGCGTGCTGTTATGGCGCGCGCCGAAATGAACGCAACTATGAGCACCGTTTGGCGCCCGGGCGGCGGACGGTAATGGGAGAGGAAGGCTCAGATGAGCGACAGCAAGCATGTGACGTATGAGGATGCCGGCGTCGATACCGCCGAGGGCGGCCGCGCCGTTGACGCGATTAAGCAGATGGTCAAGGACACCAACCGCCCCGAGGTTATCGGCGGCATCGGCGGCTTCGGTGGCCTGTTCTCGGCCGCCGCGCTCAAGGATATGGAAGACCCGATCCTGATCAGCGGCACCGACGGCGTGGGCACCAAGCTCGTGCTCGCCCAGATCATGGACCGTCACGAGACGGTGGGCCAGGACCTGGTCGCTATGTGCGTCAACGACATTCTGGCTTCGGGTGCCGAGCCGCTGTTCTTCCTGGATTACGTTGCCATCGGCCATATCGAGGCCGAGCACATGGCAAAGATCATCAAGGGCGTGGCCGACGGCTGCAAGTTCGCGGGCTGCGCGCTCGTGGGCGGCGAGATGGCCGAGCACCCTGGCGTCATGGCTCCTGCCGACTACGACCTTGCCGGATTTACCGTGGGCGTCGTCGACCGTCCCAAGATGCTCGACCCCGCGAATGTCCGTCCCGGCGACGTGATCCTGGGCCTGCCTTCCACCGGCGTGCACTCCAACGGCTACTCGCTCGTGCGTAAGGTCATTGGCGTCGACGGTATTAAGCCGGGCACGCCCGAGGCCGCCGCTAAGGCCGAGGAGCTGAGCCGTCCGCTCGAGGAACTCGGCGGCGCATCGCTGGCAGACGCCCTGTTGGCCCCCACGCGCATCTATGTCAAGCCGATTCTGGAGCTGCTGCGCGGTGGCGCTCCGGTGCACGCCATCGCCCATATCACTGGCGGCGGTATTACCGAGAACCTCAACCGCGCGCTCGCCGACGACGTCGACGCCGTGGTCACCCGCAACGGCGCCGAGATGGGTTGGGACGTTCCGCCCGTCATCACCTACGTGTCGCGCCAGGCCGAGCTCGCGCCCAACGAGGCATGCAAGACCTTCAACATGGGCGTTGGCCTGTGCCTGATCGTCGCCCCCGAGGACGAGGCTGCCGTGACCGAGGCCCTGGTCGCGCTGGGCGAGAAGCCGTTCCGCGTGGGTGAGTGCGTCGAGGGCTCCGGTAAGGTCGTGTACTCCGATGAGCGCTAACGAGCAGATGGCTGCTGCCGCGAGCCTGGGCTTTGTGCCCTACACCCGTCCGACCGGCACCGATACGGCCGAGCCGCTCAAGATCGGTGTGCTCATCAGCGGTTCGGGTACCAACCTGCAGGCGCTGATCGATCTGATCGCCGCCGGCAAGCTCAACGCTTCGATTGAGCTTGTGGTGTCGAGCCGTCCTTCGGCTAAGGGTTTGCAGCGCGCTGAGCGCGCGGGCATCCAGACGCTCACGCTGTCCAAGGATGTCTATGCCGACCCCATCGCCGCCGACGAGATCATCGCGCACGAGCTGCTCGAGCGCGGCTGCGAATATGTGGTCATGGCCGGTTACATGCGCATGGTGCACACGCCGCTGCTGGCGGCGTTTCCCAACCGCGTGGTCAACTTGCATCCGGCACTGCTGCCGAGCTTTACCGGCGCGCATGCGATCGACGATGCCTTTGCGCGCGGCGTCAAGGTAACCGGTGTGACCGTGCACTTTGCCAACGAGATCTACGACAACGGCCCCATCATCGCCCAGCGCGCGCTGGCTGTTGAGGAGGGCTGGGACGTCGACACGCTCGAGGAGCACATCCACGCGATTGAGCACGTGCTGTATCCCGAGGTCGTGCAGATGCTCGCCGACGGCCGCGTCCACGTGCTGGAGAGCGGCAAGGTTGCAATTGACGCGCCTCGCGGCTAGCGGCGCACAGTACAATTTAGCCGAGTAGTCAGGGTGGTCATTGGCGCCAAGGCGCGCGTGGCCACCTTTTGTTTTGGGTAGTCATCGGGAACGGTCTTTAACGACTGGTCATTCAAGAACGTCGCAGGTGACTAGGTGAGAGAGGTGAGCGCATGGCGGATAACGAAGCGCTGTTTACGCCTGAGTTGGTGTTTTTTGATTGGGAGTGTGCGACGCCGGATGAGGTGTTTGCGCGGCTCGAGGGCGAGCTTGCACCACGTGGCTACATTGCGTCCGGTTGGCTCGGCGCCGTTCGCACGCGCGAGGATGCCTATCCCACGGGTCTTGCCATGCCGGCGGCAAACATTGCCATTCCGCATACCGATCCGGGGTTTGTGGCCAAGCCCTATATCGCGGTGGTGAAGCCCGCCGCGTCCGTGACATTTAACGCTATGGCTGGCATGGGCGCTCCGGTGCCGGTGCAGATCGTCATCAATCTGGGTATTGCCGAGCCGGGCGGCCAGGTCGAGGCCCTGCAGGCGCTCATGAACATCTTTATGGACGCCGATGCCGCAGCCGACGTGCTCGGCCAGACCACGCCCCAGGGCATGGTCGACGCCATCCGCCGCCACTTCTAAGGTGGGGCTGAGTCGGCACTTGGGGACGTTCCTTTTCTGCCGGCAGTAAGGGACAGTCCCGAAGTGCCGGCATATAAAGAACGTCCCCAAGTGCCAAGTGCCAGAGCTGTCCCCTTTGCACCAAAATGGTGCAGATTAACCTGTCCCCAATGCACCAAGCGTGTCGCGGGGGCCGCGTTGTGACACAATGGCGTTTGTTCGATTCGTTATGCGAAAGGCCAACTATGGCAAATAAGAAAAAGAACTCCGAGGCCGCGCCGACGCCCGAGCAGCAGGCCCGCGCTGCCTCCAGCTCTCGCAAGAAGCAGCGCAAGACGTACGTGTCTAAGACCGTCAAGATCGTTCTGGTGGTCATCGGCGTGCTGGCGATGCTGCTTTCTGTCTCGGCGATGGCGTGCTCCGGCCTTATGTCGCAGGCTGAGGACACCTCGGGCTACAAGCTGACCGGCGGTGTTGCTGCCACTATCAACGGCACCAACCTTACCGAGGACACCGTGACCAAGCAGATCATGAGCATGCGCACGTCCTACGGCTACACCAAGGATGAGGATTGGGCGCAGTATCTGGTTGACAACGACCTCACGCCCAAGAAGTACCGCAAGCAGCTCATCGACTCCTACACGCAGCAGATTCTGCTTCAGCAGGCACAGAAGGAGAACGGCGTGACGGTGTCGGACGAGGAGGTCGAGAAGGCTTGGAAGGACGCGTGCAAGAGCGCGGGCGGTGCCAAGGCCTTTAAGAAGACCCTCAAGACCTACGGCTATACCGAGGACACCTACAAGGATTCGCTCAAGGAGAGCCTGGCGCAGCAGAAACTCAAGGATGCCGTGGCGCCCACCAGCAAGCCCAAGGACAGCGAGATCGTCGATTACATCAACGAGAACCTGTCTAACTACAACGATGCTCGCCGCTCGTCGAACATCCTGATCAAGGTTGATTCCGACGCTTCCGACGAGGACAAGGCTGCCGCCAAGGCCAAGGCACAGGAGTGCCTGGACAAGATCAACTCCGGTGAGCTGAGCTTTGAGGACGCCGTTGAGCAGTACTCCGAGGACACCGGTTCCAAGGAGAAGAAGGGCGATGTGGGCTGGGATAAGCTCACCACTTTCGTCGACAGCTACCAGACGGCGCTCGAGGGGCTCAACAAGGGCGACGTGAGCGACGTCGTCGAGTCGACCTATGGTTACCACATCATCAAGTGCACCGACTACTTCCATGTCGATAATCAGGTCGATGACATCAACCAGGTGCCCAAGGCCATCAAGAAGTACGTTTCCAATGTGGTGAAGACGCAAGCGGCCAGCACCGCGTACAGCGAGTGGCTGGAGCAGTACAAGAAGGATGCCGACATCACCGTTAACCCCATGCCCAAGGACGT
>USLO01000145.1 GCA_900555515.1 uncultured Collinsella sp. | reverse complement strand
GTCATAACCGTTCCGGGAGAAACATCCCCGGGGGAAAGGAACGTATGAATAAGATCTTCGACAACAAGCAGGAGTTTACCGAGCTCTATCGCGATGCCGTCATGAGCATCAGCGGCAAGAGCGTCGAGGCCGCCAGCGACCTCGATCGCTTTAACGCCCTGGCTAAGCTCGTGGCCGAGAAGGCACGCACCGTTGCCACCAAGAGTGACGCCCGCGCGGCAGCCGAGGGCAAAAAGCGCGTGTACTACTTCTCGATCGAGTTTTTGATCGGCCGCCTGCTCGACAACTACCTGCTCAACTTTGGCGTGCGCGACATGGTCGCCGAGGCGCTCGACGACATGGGCTTCGACCTTTCCGTCATCGAGAACCAGGAGCCCGATCCGGCGCTGGGCAACGGTGGCCTGGGCCGTCTTGCCGCATGCTTCCTGGATTCCATGGCAGCCGAGGGCATTGCCGGCTACGGCAACGGCATGCGCTACCGCTACGGCCTGTTTAAGCAGGAGATCGTCAACGGCAGCCAGGTCGAGGCCACCGACGAGTGGCTCACGCACGGCTATCCCTGGGAGGTCCGTCGTCAGGACAAGGCCGTGACCATCAAGTTTGGTGGCCACGTCGAGGGCTATGAGGAGAACGGCCGCACGTTCTACCGCACGGTGGACACGCAGGACATCCTGGCCGTCCCTTATGACATCCCCGTCGTGGGCTATGCCGGCGAGACCGTCAACAAGCTGCGCGTCTGGGCCGCCGAGCCGGTCGAGGAGCACTTCGATCTGGAGGCCTTCAACCGCGGCGACTACGCCCTGGCCGATGCCGAGCGCGCCGAGGCCGAGGCCATCAGCGCCATCCTCTACCCCAACGACGCCGGCGAACACGGCCGTCTGCTCCGCCTGAAGCAGGAGTACCTGTTTGTCTCGGCCGGCATCTACAGCCTGCTCGACACCTTTGAGAAGGAGCACGGCGCTAACTGGGAGCTGCTGCCGCAGTTTGTGGCCATCCACACCAACGATACCCACCCCGCCATGTGCGGCCCCGAGCTCATGCGCATCCTCATCGACGAGAAGAAGCTCGAGTGGGATGACGCCTGGAACATCGTGACGCAGGTCGTGAGCTACACCAACCACACCATCCTGCCCGAGGCCCTGGAGAAGTGGCCCATCGGCACGTTCTCCAAGCTCCTCCCCCGCGTGTACCAGATCATCGACGAGATCAGCCGTCGTTGGCACGAGTCGTTCGACACCACGCAGGAGGGTTGGCAGGAGCGCCTGCGCCAGACCGCCATTCTGTGGGACGGCGAGATCCGCATGGCCAACCTGTCTGTGATTTGCAGCCATAGCGTCAACGGCGTAGCCAAGATCCACTCCGACATCATCAAGAACATCGTGCTCAAGGACTTCTATGCCCTGACGCCCGAGAAGTTCAACAACAAGACCAACGGCATCTCGCACCGTCGCTTCTTTGCCGAGGCCAACCCCACCTATGCCAAGCTCGTGACCGAGGCCATTGGCGATGGCTGGCTGAAGAACGCCTTTGAGCTGGAAAAGCTCAAAGAGTTCCAAAACGACACCGAGTTCCTCAAGGCCGTGGGTGCCTCCAAGCGCGCCAACAAGGAGCGCCTGGCCGCCTACGTTAAGGCCGAGACCGGTCTGGTCATTGACCCCAACACCGTCTTCGACGTTCAGGTAAAGCGCTTCCACGCCTACAAGCGCCAGCTCATGAACATCATGAAGGCGATGGACATCTACAACCGTCGCATCGCCGATCCCAACTTCCACGTGACGCCGACGACCTTTATCTTTAGCGGCAAGGCCGCCTCGAGCTACACCTTTGCCAAGGAGACCATCCGCCTCATTAACTCCGTGGCCGACGTCATCAACAACGACCCGCGCGTCAACGAGGTCATGAAGGTCTGCTTTATTCCCAACTTCCGCGTGAGCAACGCCCAGCTCATCTATCCCGCCGCCGAGATCTCGGAGCAGATCTCCACGGCCGGCAAGGAGGCCTCGGGCACGTCCAACATGAAGCTCATGATGAACGGCGCCATTACGCTGGGAACCCTCGACGGCGCCAACATCGAGATCGCCGACCTGGCCGGCCGCGAGAACGAGGCCATCTTTGGCCTGACCGCTCCCGAGGTCGAGCAGCTCTGGGCATCCAACAGCTACTTTGCGTGGGATACCCTCAACGGCGACCGCGAGCGTCTGGGCCGCGTGATGGACGAGCTCAAGGACAACACCTTTGCGGGTCTTTCGGGCAACTTCGAGAGCATCTACAACGAGCTCATGAACAACAACGACCCCGACCTGGTCATGGCCGATTTCCGCAGCTACGTAGACGCCTGGGAGAAGCTCACGAACAGCTACGGCGACCAGGAGACCTGGAACCGCAAGGCGCTGCTCAACACCGCCTCGAGCGGCTGGTTCTCGAGCGACCGCACCATTCGCGAGTACCGCGACGAGATCTGGCACGCGTAAAGGCGCGCGAGCTCCCCTTTGCCGCACGGCATTATTCGGTGGGCGCGACCAGGCGCCGTGCCCACCGCTAATGGGTTAGAAACATCGATGACAGAAGGAGAAATCGATGAGTAAGAAAGAATGCATCGCGATGCTCCTCGCAGGAGGACAGGGCAGCCGATTGGGGGCACTCACCCAAAAGATCGCAAAGCCGGCGGTTAGCTTTGGTGGCAAGTTCCGCATTATCGACTTTTCGCTCTCCAACTGCTCCAACTCGGGTATCGACACGGTGGGCGTTCTGACGCAGTATCGCCCCTACCTGCTGCATGCCTACGTGGGCTCCGGCGAGGCCTGGGATCTGGACAGCCGTGACGGCGGCGTGTCGATCCTGCCGCCGTACGAGACGCAGACCGGTGGCGCCTGGTATGCTGGCACGGCCGACGCTATTACGCAGAACCTCGACTACATTAAGGCCAACGACCCCAAGTACGTCCTGATTCTTTCGGGTGATCACCTGTATCGCATGGACTACCGCAAGATGCTCAAGACGCACATTGAGAACAACGCCGACCTCACGGTGAGTGTTATGCCCGTGCCGTGGGAGGAGGCCAGCCGCTTTGGCATCCTGACCACCGACCCCGAGGACGGCCGCATCACCAAGTTCACCGAGAAGCCCGATAAACCCGATTCGAACCTCGCTTCCATGGGCATATACATCTTCTCGGCCGACGTCCTGATTGAGGCGCTCGAGGAGGACGCTCTGGACCAGCGCTCGAGCCACGACTTTGGCAAGGACATCATCCCCAAGCTGCTCGGCGAGAACAAGCGTCTGTACAGCTATGAGTTCCATGGCTTTTGGAAGGACGTCGGCACTATCGCCAGCTTCCACGAGACCTCGATGGACCTGCTGGGCAACAACCCCGAGTTCGATCTGTTCGACAAGCACTTCCCTATCATGTCCAACATCACCACGCGTCCGCCGCACTACATTGGCCCGGATGGACGCCTGGACGACTGCCTGGTCTCCAACGGCTGCAAGATCTACGGCACCGCTCGCCACTCGATCCTTTCGACCGATGTCATCATCGAGGAGCGCGCCGTGGTCGAGGACTCCGTGCTGCTGCCGGGCGCGCACGTTAAGAGCGGCGCGCACATCTGCCGCGCTATTTTGGGCGAGAACTCCACGGTCGAAGAGGGCGTGAAGCTCGGCTCTGTCGATACCACCAAGGATACGGCCGTCGTTGGAAATGACGTCGTTATCGGGAAGGGGGAATGATCCGATGATCAATCGCAAGGCCATCGGTTATATCACCGCTAACTATTCTTCGACCTACGGCAGCGTGCTGCTCAAGGACCGCCCCATCGCGTCCGTTCCGTTTTTGGGCCGCTACCGCCTGATCGACTTCCCGCTGTCCAACATGATGAATGCCGGCATCAAGACCGTCGGCGTCGTCATGCCGGGCAATTACCGCTCGCTGATCGACCACGTGGGTTCGGGCAAGGACTGGGGCCTGGACCGCAAGAAGGGCGGCCTGTTCATGGTGCCCGGCAACGCGTATGGCACCACCAAGGGCGGCATGCGCTTCCTGCTGCGCGACATCATCTCCAACAAGACGCTGTTCCAGCGCTCGGACAAGCCCTATGTCGTGATGATGGGCACCAACATCATCTTTAACATGGACCTCAACACCATCATCGACGCGCACGAGAACTCCGGTGCCCAGATGACCGTGGTGTACTGCAAGGCCACGCGCAACGTCGATGACGAGACCAAGCTCGAGATTAACGAGAACGGCCGCCTGACGGGCGTGAGCGCCGGCGTCGTGTACGGCGACAACGCCTCTATGGACTGCTGCATCGTCAACCGCGAGACGCTACTCGAGATCATCGACCACTACCAGGCCGCCGACTATCTGGACCTGCTCGAGGCACTCCAGGGCGACTTTGGCAACATCGACGTGTGCAGCTACGAGTACAAGGGCGAGGTCGTGGGCGTGTTTAGCGAGAAGTCGCT
>USLO01000144.1 GCA_900555515.1 uncultured Collinsella sp. | reverse complement strand
ACAACCATGGGCTTCCTTGACGAGATTAAAAATAAGATGCACCTGGGCGGCCAGCAGGGTTACGACCAGGGTTATGGCCAGGACGACGACTACGGCTACGATGACGGCTATGACGATAGTTATCAGGGCAACGGCTACAGCGGTGCTTCGGGCGAGGGCTTCTACACCCAAGACGAGCCGAGCAACGGCCTGCTTGGTCAGACGCGACGTGGTGAAGCTGAGTCGGTTGCCGTGTATACGCGCTCCGGTCAGCTGGTCGGCGATGACTCCCGCCATGCCACGACGTACAACCCGCCTTCGCGCTCGCAGGACAGTGTTGCGAGCGGTTATCGTCCTGGTGCCTATGACACGCCGTCGAGCTACGCCGAGAACACCCGCGCCCGTGCCGCCGCCGCGCCCGCGCCTGCACCGAGCGATGCCTCGGCCTATGCGAGCAATATCATCAACGCCACGCCGCAGCTGCCGGCCTATGTCTTGCGCCCCGAGAGCTATGACGACGTGGAGACCGTGGTTCGCCGCGTTCGCACCAAGCAGCCTGTCGCACTGATTTTTGTGGGCGTACGCACCGAAGTTGCCAAGCGCGTCTTGGACTTCTCTTACGGCTTTGCCTGCGGTCTGGGCGCCACGGTCAAGGAGGTGGGCGACCGCGTGTTCATGGTGCTGCCCGCCGGCTGCGAGGTCAAAGATTCCGATCTCAAGAAGCTTCGTGCCGACGGCTACCTTAAGTAAAGACAAGACGAGGAGATTCCCATCAACATCTACACTATCGTCCAGCTGGTCAACACGCTGTTCAACTTCTATTCCACGCTCATTGTCGTCTACTGCTTTATGACGTGGATTCCCATGAAACAGGGTGGTTTGCTTCAGGATATTGCTGCGGTGCTCGATAGCGTGTGCGGTCCGTGGCTCAACTTGTTCCGTCGTTTCATCCCGCCGATGGGCGGTATCGATTTTTCGCCGGTCGTTGCGATTATTGCGTTGCAGTTGGTGCAGAGGCTGGTTCTGCAGCTTCTTATAGGTATACTCGTATAGAACTGACTCAGTAACTTACGTCGGGCGTGTAGCGCCGAGGCGATGAAAAAGGAGACTTGTTATGGCTATTACCCCTGCAGACATCCAGGCTCAGACTTTCTCTGAGGCCAAGCGTGGCTACGACCCTGCCGAGGTCGACGTTTTCTTGGAGACGCTGTCCTCCGAGGTTGACGCTATGCTCGCTAAGATCGTCGACCTTAAGGGTCGTCTGACTGCTACCGAGCAGCAGCTTGCCGATGCGCAGGCTCAGCTTGCCCAGGCTCAGGATGCCGCCGCCCAGGCCGTTCCTGCCGCCCCCGTGGCTGCTCCCGCCCCTGACTTCTCCGCTCAGGAGCGCCAGATTTCCGCTGCCCTGATCGCTGCCCAGCAGACCGCTGAGACCATCGTCAACGATGCCAACGAGAACGCTGATCGCATCCGCAACGAGGCCGACGCCAAGGCTCGCGAGGTTATCCGCCAGGCTCTGACCGAGAAGCAGGCCGAGCTCGAGGAGATCGACCGTCTCAAGGCTTCCCGTGAGGAGTTCAAGGCCGAGTACCTCAAGCTCATCCAGCACTTTATGGACGACGCCCAGAACTCCTTCCCTGCCGACCTCATGGCCTCCACGCCGGTCGGTTCTGCCGCTTCTCCTGCGGTGACCGTTCCCGCCGAGCCGCTGCCCGTCGCTGACCCGGTTGTCCCCGTGGCCGATCCCTTCGCCCCGATCGACAACTTCGCTGCCGACGACCTGGACTAACATTCGGCCTACAATTTAGTGCCTAGAAAGGACCCGCAGCTTGCGGGTCCTTTTTTATGACTGTACCGGGGCGCGCAACATAAAAAACCGAGCCCTGCACATAGTGGCGCAGAACTCGGCGAACCGGTGAGCGGTCAAGGATAGGTTTTAGGGCATGTCCCAAAATCTACTTGAGGAGGAAGTCGGAGAGGGGAATGGTACGGGCCTCGCGATGCTCGGGATCGGCGATGTGGTCGGCAGGATATCCGCAGACGAGCATGTGATAGGGATAGACGCCCTCGGGCAGGTCGAACTGCTCCTGTGCCACCTCGGGCTTAAAATGGCATACCCAGCACGTTCCTAGGCCCTGCTCGGTGGCCTCCATCATCATCTGATCGCACACTATGGACGTATCGATTTCACTGGAATTCATCTGGTCATACGGGCGCACCCAAGCATCATCGGTAGCGCTGCAAATAAGGAAGACAAGCGGAGCCCCAAAGATAGACCCATCACGAGCAAACCGAGGCTGACAAGCAGCAGCCTTCTCCAGAAGCTCAGGCGTATCCAACACCATCACACGGGTTGGATGATTATTACAAGCAGAAGGAGCAATACGCCCAGCCTCAACAATGGCATCCACCACAGCCTGCTCAACAGCCCGATCCTCAAACAAACGACAAGAATACCGAGACCGAGCCAGATTCAAATAACTCACAACCAAGCCCTCCAAATTCAGTGTATCAACCCAAAGCAAAACAAAGGGTACCCAAAGCCCCATCCAGTCAAACGTTTAAGGCGGCCCCAAAGTTCCCAATCGGGCTCAAAGGCCCTGCCAATAAAAGCCCCATCGCTTTCAAAGCATCAGCCAAAGTTCCCAATGGTGGTACATAAGGGAGCGGGCCCGGCCACTAATAACCTTTTGAACGACTCTGCTTGCAGCCGGAGTGAAAAAGGTTATTAGTGGCCGGGCCCGCGACCGGTGGGACACGTACCCCCAATTAACTGTTCTTCATGACAATCGAATCCACGACATCGGCCACATTCTCGCAGCAGTCGGCACAATACTCCAGGAAGGCATACACGTCACGCCAAGCGATGACCTCGAGCGGGTCCTTGCCGTTGACATGCAGGTTGCGCATAGCGTTGATGTAGAGCTCGTCGGCCTCGGACTCGATCGTGTTGATCTGGATGACGAGTTCGCGCAGGGTCTTGGACTTGCGGTAGTTGGGAAGCTCGACCATCAGGTCCTTCATGGCGCGGCAGGCGTCGGTTACCTTGTGGGCGATCACGATGGCATCGGGATGGATGCTCTGGATGTTGGTGAAGTAGACGCGCTGCACGACGCCCTCGATACGGTCGAGCACGGTGTCGAGCGAGCAGCTCATCAGGTCCAGGTCCTCGCGCTCAAGCGGGGTGATAAAGGCCGTGAGCAGAGCGTCCTCAAGCTCATGGTGCTTCTTGTCCGCCGCATGCTCGATCGCGTGCATCTTGTCGAGCATATCGTGAATCTTCGCGGGATCGAAGTTCTCAAAAATCTTGGTGAGCAGCTCGGCAGCCTGTACGGCAAGATCGGCGCAGGCGACGTAGTTGTCAAAGTAGAACGAATCGGGTTTCTTTGCCATGGGTGGGTCCTTTCGAGGCGAAGACGGGTGGGCGAAGTATTGCGGTCCAGATGGACGCTCGGTTTGGCTAGATGAACATCATGAACAGCTTGGCCATGACAAAGCTGATGAGTCCGCAGGCAGGGAAGGTGAAGAACCAGGTGAACATCATGTCCTTGACCACGCCGAAGTTGATGGCCGAAAGGCGCTTGACGGCGCCGACGCCCATGATGGCGCAGGTCTTGATGTGGGTGGAGGACACAGGGATACCGGTAAGGGTGGCAAGCAGCAGATTCGCGGCGCCTGCGAGGTCGGCGGAGAAGCCCTGATACTTCTCCAGCTTGACCATGCTCTGGCCGACGGACTTGATGATGCGCTCGCCGCCCACGCTGGTGCCGACGCCCATGGTGGCCGAGCACAGCAGCATGATCCAGATGGGGATGCCGGCATCGCCGACGCTCGTCTGGCCGTTGGCGAAGGCGACACCTAAAAAGAGCACGCCGATGAACTTCTGTCCATCTTGCGCGCCGTGCATAAAGCTCATGGCCGCAGCGCTCGCGATCTGAGCGTATTTAAAGAAGACGTTGGCACGTCGCCTGTTGGCGGCGGCGAAAAGAATCGAGACGAGCTTGCACAGGACCCAACCCATGACAAAGCCCAGGCCGATGGAGAGCGCCAGGCCGTAGATGACCTTCATCCACTCATGGACGTTGACGCTGTTCGCGCCGCCGAGGGCGATAGCGGCACCGGTCAGGCCGGCGATAAGGCTGTGGCTTTGCGAAGTGGGGATGCCAAAACGCGATGCCGTGGCGCCGTAGACGACGATGGAGAACAGCGCCGCGCACAGACAGGCAAGCGCCATGGTGCTGTTTCCGCCAAAGTCGACGATATGTGAGATGGTGTTGGCGACGCTCGCGTTAAAGTGCGTCATGATGAGCACGCCGAGGAAGTTGAATGCGGCGCTCATGAGGATGGCGGCGCGGGCGGGCATGCAACGCGTAGTGACGCAGGTCGCGATGGCGTTGGGCGCGTCGGTCCATCCGTTGACGAAGATGGCGCCGAGCGCGAGAATCACGGTGACGGCAAGGACTGGGTTCGACACAATTTGGCCGAGGAAGGTTGAGAACGTTACGTCCATATATGGGCT
>USLO01000143.1 GCA_900555515.1 uncultured Collinsella sp. | reverse complement strand
AGTTCGCGTCCATACGGCGGTGTGTGGGCGATAAGCACAAGAAAGGGTTGTCATGGCTTCTCAACATCCGGATATCGAGAAGGTTTTGTTTACGCAGGAGGATATCGACGGTATCGTCTCTCGCCTGGGCGAGGAGATTACGCGCGACTACGCGGGTAAGGATCTGGTGCTGATTGCGGTCCTGCGCGGCGCCGTGGTCTTTATGGGCGACCTGATGCGTAAGATCGAGCTGCCGACCAACATCGATTTCATGGCTGTTTCGAGCTACGGCGACGGTGTGAAGTCCTCGGGTATCGTGCGTATCATTAAGGACCTGGATATCGACATCCGCGGTCGCGACGTGCTGATCGTCGAGGACATTCTGGACTCGGGCCTGACGCTCAAGTATCTGATGAAGAACCTCGAGAGCCGCAAGCCCGCTTCTCTGGAGGTCGCCGCCTTCCTGTGGAAGGACGTTGAGGACCGCGTCTCGGCCATCACGCCCAAGTATGTTGGAACCCATTGCCCCGATGCCTTTGTGGTGGGCTACGGCCTCGACTATGCCGAGCGCTATCGCAACCTTCCGTATCTGGGCATTTTGAAACCGGAGGTTTATTCGTAAGATGCCCGACGACCGTAACGACAACAATTCCCAGACTCCCCGGGACCCAAAGATCCCGGGGATGCCCGGAGGCAAGAAGCCCACGCGTACGGGCTGGCTGTATTTTCTTTTGGCTTGCGCGCTTCTGGGCTATGCCTTCTTTAATATGGGTTCCGGCTTTGCCAGCTCCAGCAATACCGTTAAGCTCGCGACGAGCGAGATGGTCAGCGCCATCAAGCAGGATCGCGTCGAAGATCTGACCTATACGGTTCAAGACGGAAGCGTGACGGGTCATTACTGGAAGACAAAAAAGGACAAGGGCGATACGAGCGAGCTCAAGAGCTTCTCTTCGACCTATGTCGGCTCCGATTCGCTTGCCGAGCTCATGGCGGAGCACCCCGATACCAAGTACATCGTCAACACCAACGATCCCGATTTTTGGGGCGACTTGGCAATGAGTGTGCTTCCGACGATCGCCCTTATCGCCATCATGTTCTACTTTATGCGCCAGATGATGGGCGCCAACAACAGGAACATGCAGTTTGGCAAGACCAACGCCAAGACCAACGAGGCCACACGCCCCAAGGTCAAGTTTGAAGACGTTGCCGGAGTGGACGAGGCAGTCGAGGAGCTCGAGGAGATCCGTGACTTTTTGAGCGATCCGGATCGCTATCGCAAGCTGGGCGCCAAGATCCCGCGTGGCGTGTTGCTGGTTGGCCCTCCGGGCACCGGTAAAACGCTGCTGGCCAAGGCCGTTGCCGGCGAGGCGGGCGTGCCGTTCTTTAGCATCTCGGGTTCCGACTTTGTCGAGATGTTCGTAGGTGTCGGCGCCAGCCGTGTGCGTGACCTCTTTAAGGAGGCCAAGTCCCAGGCCCCGTCGATCATCTTCATCGATGAGATCGATGCCGTGGGACGTCAGCGCGGAGCTGGCTTGGGCGGCGGTCACGACGAGCGCGAGCAGACGCTCAACCAGCTGCTGGTCGAGATGGACGGTTTTGAGGAGAGCGAGTCGGTCATCCTGATCGCTGCGACCAACCGTCCTGACATCCTGGATCCGGCATTGCTGCGTCCCGGCCGTTTTGACCGTCAGGTTACGGTCGACCGTCCGGATGTGAAGGGCCGCGAGCAGATCTTGCGCGTGCATGCCGAGAACAAGCCGATGGACGAGGACGTTAAGTTTGAGAAACTCGCCCAGATGACCGTTGGCTTTACTGGCGCCGATTTGGCGAACCTGCTCAACGAGTCTGCGCTGCTGGCTGCCCGCCGCCATCGTTCCGTGATCTCGATGGACGAGGTCGAGGAATCGATGGAGCGTGTGATTGCCGGACCGCAGCGCAAGGGTCGCGTGATGACCGAGGCCGAGCGCACCACGATTGCCTACCACGAGAGCGGTCACGCTTTGGTGGGCCACATCCTGGAGCACTCCGATCCGGTCCACAAGATCTCGATCGTCAGCCGCGGTCAGGCTCTGGGCTACACGCTGCAGCTTCCGCAGGAGGACCACTTCCTCAAGACCAAGAACGAGATGCTCGACGAGCTCGCCGTGTTCTTGGGCGGTCGCGTTGCCGAGGAGCTCATGTGCGATGACATTACGTCGGGCGCGAGCAACGATCTGGAGCGCGCAACCAAGATGGCGCGCGAGATGGTCACGCGCTTGGGCATGAGCGAGGAGCTGGGCACGCAAGTGTTTGGCGAGGCGCAACATCAGGTGTTCCTTGGTCGCGATTACGCCGATCACCAGGATTACTCCGAGGAGACGGCGCGCCGCATCGATATCGAGGTTCAGCGCATTATGCGTGAGGCCCATCGTCGTGCGGTCGAGATCCTGGACGCCCGTCGCGATCAGCTCGATCTGATGGCGAAGGTGCTGCTTGAGCGCGAGACCGTCGAAGGCGACGCCGTGAACGCCCTGCTCGACAACGAGTGGGATGCCTACCTTGAGCGCGAGGGTGATATCCTGGCGGCCAAGGAGGAGCGCAATGCCAAGGCGGCCGGCATGCCGACCAAGAAGCGCGCGCCTCGTATGAGCGAGGAGGAGCTGGCGGCTGATGCCGCGGCCTTTGCGCAGGCGGCCATGCAGGAGGATGCCGAAGCCGCATCCGATGGTGCTGACGATGACCATGCCGTCAATGCCGGTGCCGACACCGACGCCGACAAATAGTCCTTGTAACAAAAGCCTCCGCGGGGAAACCTGTGGAGGCTTTTTCTTTTGAGCGATATGGGGCCGTCTGTTGATTGGGGACAGACTTAAATGAGCGTTTTCACGCATTTAAGTCTGTCCCCAATCAACATTGCTGCGGCACTTTGCTCGGCTAAAGCGTACAATAGCGCCTATGCGAAAGGGGAACAGATGATCAACGAAACCATGTATGCTCGCGGTGCGGAAAGCTCCATCATCCGCGAAATTTTTAGCTATGGCCTTGAGCGCAAGGCGCAGATCGGTGCGGAAAACGTATTCGATTTTTCGCTGGGCAACCCGAGCGTTCCGGCGCCCGCTGCCGTGGCGGAGTCCATTAAGAAGGCCTTGGAGCTGCCGAGTGACCAGCTGCACGGTTATACGCCCGCTCCGGGCCTGCCGCAATGTAGAGCGGCCGTCGCCGAATCGCTCAACCGCCGCTTTGGTACGAGTTATGAGGGTAAGGACGTCTTTATGACGGTGGGCGCTGCAGCTTCGCTCACCTGTACGCTCAATGCCGTTACGAACCCGGGTGACGAGGTCATCGTTATCGCCCCGTACTTCCCGGAGTATCGCGTGTGGATTGAGAAGGCCGGCTGTACGTGTGTCGAGGCGCTCGCCGATGAAGATACGTTCCAGCTGAGCGTGGATAACGTGCGCAAGGCTATTACCGACAAGACGGCAGCTGTCATCATCGACTCGCCCAACAACCCGACCGGTGCTGTGTATACGCGCGATACGCTGACGCGACTGGCCAATGTTTTACGCGAGGTCAACGCCAAGCGCGATTCCGAGAACCCGATTATGCTCATCTCGGATGAGCCGTATCGCGAGATTGTCTATGGCGCCGAGGTGCCTTGGGTGCCTTCGATCTACGAGCACACCATCGTGTGCTACTCGTATTCCAAGTCGCTGTCGCTGCCGGGCGAGCGCGTGGGGTGGATCCTGGTTCCCAACACCAATCCGCAGGCTGCGCGTCTGATGCCGGCTGTTGCCGGTGCCGCCCGTACGCTGGGCTTCGTGTGCGCACCGGCGCTCTTCCAGCGCGTAATTATCGACTGCATCGATGAGCCGAGTGACGTTGAGGCCTACGCACGCAACCGCACGGCGCTTACCGATGCATTGGCGGAGTACGGCTACACGTATGTTGAGCCGGATGGCGCGTTCTACCTATGGGTGAAAGCGCTGGAGCCCGATGCGAACGCCTTCTGCGAGTGCGCGAAGAAGTACGAACTGCTCGCAGTACCCTCGGACAGCTTTGGCATGCCGGGCTGGTTCCGCTTGGGCTACTGCGTGAGTTATGAGACGATTATCAATTCGCTACCCGCTTGGAAACAGTTGGCGGACGAGTATCGTTAAAAGTAAAGCGCTCTGCCTACAATGTTTTACGTGAAACGGGGTTTGGTGTTAAGCCGGACCCCGTTGTCATGAACGTTGTGTCATTGGGATGGAGTGGTTTTACGACTATCGAAGGCTATGCGTACAATGAATATAAGCGACGGCCGTGCCAGATAAGGAGACCTGATGCCCTACCTGCTTTCTTGTGATATCCATACTCATACGATGTTCTCTGCGCATGCGTATTCAACCATCGAGGAGAACGTATATTGGGCGGCAGAGCGCGGCCTTCAGGTGCTCGGTTCCGCCGATCATTTAAGCTCGATGGTTACGCCTTGCCCCAATGACCTGCGCAGTTTCCAGTTCTTTATTAACCAGGATATCTGGCCGCGCATTTGGAGCGGCGTGCT
>USLO01000142.1 GCA_900555515.1 uncultured Collinsella sp. | reverse complement strand
GCGCCGGTGGCCATAGCGAGCTTCATGGCCTCCTCGACGTTGTCGCGATCCCTGTACCACTTGTGCAGGAACGCAGCGAGGGTGCAGTCGCCGGCGCAGACGGAAGAAACCAGCTTGATGTTGAACTCACGCTTGGCGTACCAGATGTCCTCGCCGTTGGAGAAGTAAGCGTCGCCGCGGCTACCACGGGTGAGCAGCACGTTCTGAACGCCGGCGTCGTGAGCCATCTTCATGGCAACGCGAACCTCGTCGTCGGTGTCGACCGGCACGCCGAAGATGGCCTTCATCTCGTGATGGTTTGGCTTGATGAGCAGCGGCTTCTTGTGAGCGAGCTCCTTGAGCTTGTCGGAGGACAGGTCCAGGACGACATCGGCGCCACGAGCCTGAGCGTGCTCCATGACCTGAGCCAGGAAGTCAGGCGTAGCTTTGGGAGGCACGGAGCCGGAGACGATCAGGCACTCAAGATCGCCCGCGGTGTCCAGGATGTTGTAGAGCTCCTCCTGGTGCTGCGGCGTAATCGGGGCGCCGGGGTTGAGGATGCCGTACTCGTGCTGGCCATCGTTGACGTAGGTGTTGATGCGCGTGATACCGTCGGTCCAGACCGGGCGGCACAGGCAACCCAGGTTCATAACCTCCTCGACGATAAACTTGCCCGTGAAACCAGCGAAGAAGCCGAGCGCGACGGTGTCGACGCCCATCTTCTTAAAGGCAAAGGACACGTCGAGGCCCTTGCCGTTAGCCGTGTAGCTGGCCGAGCCGGTGCGGACGTTCTCGTCGGGCTCGAGCGGAGAGCTCGAAACCGTCATGTCGACAGCCGGGTTAGCGGTTAGCGTGTAGAACATTTACAGTACCCCCTGTATATGTGAGGGCCGCGTGGCCGGCCCATTCCAACCACGCGGTTACCTCTGATACCAAATTAGCGAGCTGCGGACTCGAGCAGTGCCTTGACCTCGGCAGCGGTGTTGCAGGCGAGCGCCTTCTCGGCGAGCTCGTCGCACTCGGCCTTGGTCCACTGGCTGATGGTCTTGCGGGCGCGCAGGATAGACGGAGCGCTCATCGAGAACTCCTCCAGGCCCCAGCTGATCAGCAGAGGCTCGAGCAGCGGATCGGCAGCGGCCTCGCCGCACATACCGACCATGATACCGGCCTTCACACCGCTCTCGATGATGTTCTTGAGCGAGCGGAGCACGGCGGGATAGTACACCTGGTACAGGTTGGAGATGGTGTCATTGCCACGGTCGGCGCACATGGTGTAGCCGATCAGATCGTTGGTGCCGATGGAGAAGAAGTCGGCGACCTCGGCCAGACGGTCTGCGAGCAGCGAAGCGGCGGGCGTCTCGACCATAATACCGACCTCGATGTTCTCGTTGAACTTGCGACCCTCTTCGGTCAGCTCGGCCTTGCACTGCTCGACGAGCTCCTTGACAGCCAAGACCTCCTCGACGCAGGTGACGAGCGGGATCATGATCTTGACGTCACCGAAGGCGCTAGCGCGCAGCAGAGCGCGGAGCTGGACCTTGTACTGGTCGGGATTGGCCAGGCAGTAACGCACGGCGCGGAAGCCCATGAAGGGGTTATCTTCCTTGACCATGTGCAGATACGGAATCTCCTTGTCGCCACCCACATCGAGCGTGCGGATGATGACCGGAGCACCCTTGAGCGCGCTGGCGACCTTACGGTAGGCGTTGAACTGCTCCTCCTCGGAAGGAAGCTCAGCAGAGTCCATGAACAGGAACTCGGAGCGGAACAGACCGATGGCCTCGGCGTCGTGATCGAGCGCGTTGGGCACGTCATCGGGGTTACCGATGTTGCAGGCGATGATCTTCTTGATGCCATCGGCAGTCACGGACGGCTTGCCACGGAAGGCCTCGAGGGCTGCCTTCTCGGCAGCGAAGGCCTCGGCCTTGGCGGTGTAGGCGGCGAGCGTCTCCTCGTCGGGATCGGCCTCGACGATACCCTTGCCACCGTCGACGACAACGGTCATACCGTTGCGCAGCGCGGTGCAGCTGTTGGAAACCGAAAGGACAGCCGGGATCTCGAGGGCGCGCGCAATGATCGCGGAGTGCGACGTGCGGCCACCGGTCTCGGTGACGATACCGGCAACGTGGGCCTTATCGATCGTGGCGGTCATGGACGGCGTGAGGTCGTGCACGACAACGACGGTGTTCTCGGGCAGGACGGAGAGGTCGACGACCTCCTTGCCCAGCAACTCGGCCAGAATACCGGTGCGGATGTCGGCGATGTCGGCCGCACGCAGACGGAACATCTCGTCGTCCATGGACAGGAACATGTTCTCGAACATGGTCGAGGTGTCCATGAGCGCCTGCTCGGCGCAGGTACCGCCGTCAATGGCGGCGTTGATGGCGTCGGTCATGCCCGGGTCCTGAGCCAGGACAATGTGTCCGCTCATGATCTCGGCCTCAGCCTCGCCCACCGTCTCCTTCATGTGGTCGGCCTGAGCCTGGGTCTTCTCGCAGAAGACCGAAAGAGCGGACTGATAGCGCTCCTTCTCTGCTGCCGAATCAGCAACATCGTGCGGCTCAAACGTCAAGTCGGGATCGACGGCGACCATGACGGTGCCGATACCGATGCCCTCGGAAGCGTTGACTCCCTGATACATTCCCATTCCTCTCTCCGTGTCATGTGATAAAGCGTTTTGCCATATCCATGACAAAAGAGCGCAGCTACCTTACAACAGGTCACTGCGCCCCCAAATATGAACTTAGTTGTTCAACATGCGACCCGTTTGAGTTCTACTCGCCAAGACCGCTCTTGATGAGCTCGATGGCAGCAGCCAGAGCCTCGGCCTCGTCAGCGCCGTCGCACTTGACCTCGACCTCGGTGCCGCAGGGGATACCAGCAGCCATGAGGGCCATCGGGGACTTGCCGTTGACCTCCTTCTCGGGGGTAACGACCGTCACGTCGCAAGCGTACTTGCCCATGGTGGAGGCGAAGAGGCCGGCCGGACGCATGTGAAGACCCTGCGGATTGACGAGGGTAGCCTTCTCAGAAACCATAATTGACTCCTTTTTTGTGTTTAACCCCTGTCGTGCATGCGGCAGGAGTCAGATTCACGACGTTGTTTATATTAACTCACATCAAACGGTTTTTCATTATGTTTCGCACGAATTGTTGGACAGATGTGTTTGTCGTCCGCTTGCTCGCCCACAGGGGGCCGGGCGCGGCCAGTGAGATTTCCTGCTCTACAGTCCTGCTCGCACGAAGAGCACATTAAGTGCTCTTCGGCTCGTGCGGAACTCGCGATAAATCTCACAGGCCGCGCCCGGCCCCCTGTGGGCGAGCAAGCTGCGGAAACTCGGTCGGTCCAGAGCAATATCGTGCGAACGAAATTCTGGTTGATTTGTTGTTCGCCTGGTTGATTTGGTTGATGGGGTCTATCTAGACCCTTTTGTAAGTTGCGGTGAAATAGGGATTGAATTTGGGGTTGAATCGTTTAAACAGTTCCTATTTCACCGCAACTTATTTGGGGATGAAAAAGGCGGAGGCCCTGGTGAGGGTCTCCGCCTTTGTTACAAGGGGCGATATTATTCGCTAGCTGCTGGATTAGACCAGGCGGGCGTTGATCGTCTTGGCGATCTCGGCGGCGTCGGTAGAACCCTTGACGGTGGCACGGAAGTCCTCGTCCATGAGCGCCTCGGCGACCTTGGACAGGATCTTGAGGTGCGTGGTGCCGGCCTGGGCACCGGGGATGAGCAGGGCAATAGCCACGTTGACGGGAGCGCCGTCCATGGTGTCCCAACCGGTCACGCCGGACTCGTCCTTGACGACGATGACGGCAGCCTCGGTAATGGCGTCGGACTTGGCATGCGGGATGGCGAAGCCCTCCATCATGCCCGTGGTGCCCTCGGCCTCGCGGGCCAGGAAGGCGTTCATCACGGCGTCGGCGTCGCTGGCGATACCGGCCTTGACGGCCTGGTTGGAAACAAAGCTCAGAGCCTCGTCACGAGAAGCGAAGTCCTCGGCGACAAAGACATTCTCGACCTTCACGAAGTCGGCAGCCTCGGCCTTGGGGGCCTCTACGGCAGCGGCCTTGGGGGCCTCAACCGGCTTGGCTGCAGGAGCGGCCTTCTGGTTCTTCTCGAAGTCGTACTTCTTGAAGGCTACGAACAGGATGCCACCGACCACAGCGCCGATGAGGATCGCGAGGACCCACAGCGGACCGTTCTCGACAACGGGCAGGACCAGGAAGCCACCGTGAGGCGCCGGATCGTGAACGTTGAACATAATGGTCAGGATCGAAGCGATAGAGGAACCGAGCATCATGATGGGCATGACGGGCCAGATGTTCTTGGTCATGAACGGAATGGCGCCCTCGGTGATGTGGGTGCAACCAAGGATGAGGTTGACGACACCGGCGTCATGGTCCTCCTGGCTGAAGTACTTCTTGCCGACAACGACGGCGAAGGTGGTGATCAGCGGCGGAACGATGCAAGCGGCGGAGACGGCAGCCATGAAGTTGGTGCCGAAGTTGTAAGTGTCGGTGCC
>USLO01000141.1 GCA_900555515.1 uncultured Collinsella sp. | reverse complement strand
TCGATGTAGGTTGCATGGTTGGCTTTGCCAAATGCGCGAATCGAATAGCTTTTGCCAATCTGGCGAGAACCCGTAATGAACAAGGCCTTTTGCTCGGAAGACTTCAGCCAACGCTCCAGCTCTGCCGCTATTTTCCTGCGCAGCATAGGCTCTCCCCTCGGTGTCATCAAATGAAATGCAAAGTTTTATACGCTTGATTATCGATGAAACGCAGAATTTTTAGAACCTAAAATCTGATGAAATGCAGAGATTTGAGATTATAAGCAAAAAGAAGGGACACCACCCGCGAATGTGACAAAAGAACTGTCCCTTTGTCACATTGCGCTCAGCTACTCGTCGACGACCTCGGCAAGCCAAACGTTCAGCGTATCGACCTCGGGGCAGCAGAACTTTGCCGTACCGGGCTCGTTGCCAGGCACGGTTCCGCCGTAGCGCAGGATATCGATATAGGGAAAGCCCACATGGCAGGCCATGGCGCACATCTTGCCGCGGTCTCGGTCGAAGTCAAAGACATCGCCCGGCTTATGACCATGGTGGCAGCGACACGCACCCAGCTGGTCCACGCAGCTCACGCGGATACGCGGACGCTTGCCCCGCGGCGCACCGAACGGCTTGCTCTCGCCCGCAGGCTTGACGCCGCCCTCGCCGGCGTTACTCATGGTCAATCACATCCAGGCAGGCCTCGATGGGAAGGCCGGCCGACTTGTCCTCTTGGTCGGCATTGCGCTCGATAAGCTCGGCCACCACACGCATAGCGTCGGTCGTCGCACGTTGCAGGCTCCAGCCGGCCATAACGCGACCCACGAGCACCGACGAGAACGTATCGCCCGTGCCCGGGAAATACACCGGGATCAGCTCAAAGGGAATCGTAAAGTACTCTCCCGCCACATGGTCGTAGCCGATAACGGCACTCGCCCCGTCGACCTTTGCGCTCGTGATGACCACCGACTTGGCGCCCAACGCGAGCATGGCATCCACGAGCGTACGAGCCTCGTCGGCCGTAATCTGCTCGGCCATAGGCGTATCGGTGAGCAGACACGCCTCGGTATAGTTGGGCACCGCGTAGTCGGCGCACTCGACCAGGCTGCGCATAAGGCCGATGGTCGACTCGGGCACGCCAGCGTAGAGCCTGCCGTTGTCGGCCATGATGGGGTCGACGAACACTTTGGTGCCCTTTTGCGCGCGGCGGTGGCAAAAGTCCGAGATGATGCGCGCCTCTTCTTCGGTCACGATAAAGCCGGTCGAGATGGCGTCGAATTCAAAGCCGAGTTCCTCCCAGATGGCGAGGCTCTGGCGGACATACTCCGTGGTGTCGTGGATGTAGAACTTGGGGTAGTTGAGCGTATCGGATACGAGGGCCGTCGGCAGGTTGTGGATGCGATAGCCCATGTGCGACAGCACCGGCAGCATGGCAGAAAGCGCGACCTTGCCGTAACCGCACATATCGTTGATCAGCAGCAGCTGAGTGTTCTTCATGAGTGTCCCCCTTGGGTCGGGTGCGACGCGACGGCGCCACAGTGCGACTAAGTGTAGCGCAGGGGACGTTGCAAGCGGGCGCAGGCGCCGAGGAGGGCACATTGTTGCGGAAAGGTTACGGAAATGGGAGGCAAAATCGCGGCGGTAGCGGCACAGTAGCTGCCATCTATTTACTACCATTCCAAAACTATGCCGGATTACTACGATAAACCGTCAGCTTCCAACCACAACGAATTGCACTCCGGAAAAACCGCAGGTAGACAGCTTGTGATTTTACGAAAAACAATGCCGAGGTCTGATATTTCGAATTCATCGTAGTAATCCGGCATAGTTTTGGACAAAGCAACTTCGAAAGGGTGTCACCGCAGCCCAAAATGATTCGTTTTCCTCCGTCCCCCACGGATCACTCAAATGCCAACCGAGGCAGCGCTGCAGATTGAGGACGGACAGCGAAAGCGTTCCTAAGCGAGCAAGGTGACGTGAAAGAGGAGGGCATAGGCCTTGTGGCCATGCCCGACGATTGAACGCCAGATTGCCGCTTAGGAACGTTTGCAGCGTCGAGCGGTTACGGCGTTTGGTAAAACGCCGTAACTTAATAAGTTTGGTACCTTGACATTGATTTCTCATGCTCCTAGATTAGTTAGGCACAAAACAATCCCTCTACCTAACTAAAGAAAGGAGCGAAGCTTAGATATGTGTGTTGAACCGCTCGTCCTTCCGCATGAGCCCGGCGGTGACCCGTCGCAACCGGTAGACATACCCGAAGCGGTCAGCGCCGAGGACAAACTCGCCAAGCGCATCCTGAGCGGCTTGGGATTTTGCGGCCATTACATGCACTTTCATGGCGGAGGCGTGTCCGGCAAGGCGCCCATCGTCTGCCTGCTCGCTAAGCAGCCCACCGGCGAGCTTTCCCAACAGGAACTCGGCATGCACTTCGACCTCAAGCCGGGGTCACTTTCCGAGATTCTGTCCAAGCTCGAAATGGGCGGTCTTATCGAGCGCAACCGCAATCCCAAAGACCGTCGGCAGCTCACCATCCGCCTGACCGAAGCGGGATGGGAAAAGGCCCGCGTTGAGCAGGCAGCCCGCATTCGCTTTAGAGAGCAGGCCTTTAGCGCGCTCACCCACGACGAGCGCGAGGACCTCGCCGAAATGCTCGAGAAAATCCGTGTAACCTGGGAGGAACTGGATGATTAAAACCCTCATGGGCAGCATCCGCGACTATATGAAAGTCACCGTTGCCACGCCGTTGCTCGTGCTTGGCGAGGTACTCTGCGAGATGCTGATTCCATTTATCACCGCCAACCTGATCGACGCCATCAAAGACGGCGCCACCGTAGCCGAGATGCTTCCCACCGCGGGCTTTTTGGTGCTCATCGCGCTGACATCGCTTGCTTTTGGTGCCGCCGCCGGCGTCACCTGCAGCCATGCGAGCTGCGGCTTCGCCAAGAACCTGCGTCACGACCTGTTCTACAAGATCCAGACGTTCAGCTTTGCCAACATCGATGAGTTCTCGAGCTCCTCGCTCGTCACGCGCCTGACCACCGATATCAACAACGTGCAGCAGGCCTTTATGATGATCATCCGTATCGCCGTGCGCGCGCCGCTGGTATTGATCTTCGCCTTTACCATGGCGTTTATCATGGGCGGCAGCGTTGCCATGGTCTACCTGGTCATCATTCCGCTGCTGGGCTTTGGGCTGTTCTTTATCATCTTTAAGGTACGCCCCATCTTCTCGCGCGTGTTCCACAAGTACGACGCCCTTAACGAATCCGTCGAGGAAAACGTCACCGGCATGCGCGTGGTCAAGAGCTACGTGCGCGAAGACTTTGAGAAGGAGAAATTCGCGACCGCCGCACGCGACGTCCAGATGGACTTCACCCGCGCCGAGAAGCTGCTCGCCTTTAACAACCCCATGATGAACATCTGCGTCAACGGCGCGTTTGTCGTCATCATCTACCTGGGCTCCAAGCTCATCATCACGAGCCAGGGAACGCTGTTCGACGTGGGCCAGCTCTCCTCGATCTTTACCTATGGCTTCCAGATCCTCATGAGCCTGATGCAGCTGTCGATGATCTTTGTCATGGTGACCATGGCCGACGAATCGGCACACCGCATTACCGAGGTGCTTGCCGCCGAGCCCACGATTGCTGATCCCGCCGAGCCCGTGCTCGAGGTTGCCGACGGCTCCATCGACTTTGACCACGTGAGCTTTAAGTATTCCGCGCATGCGAAACGCCAGGCGCTCGACGACATCGACCTGCACATTACGAGCGGCGAGACCATCGGCATCATCGGCGGCACCGGCTCGGCCAAGTCCACGCTCGTAAACCTCATTGCCCGCCTGTATGACGCCACCGAAGGCACCGTGCGCGTGGGCGGCATGGACGTGCGCGACTACGACCTGGACGCGCTGCGCCACCAAGTGGCCATGGTATTGCAGAAAAACGTGCTGTTTAGCGGCACCATCGCCGAGAACCTGCGTTGGGGAGACCCGAATGCCACTGACGAAGAGGTCCGCGAGGCAGCGCACCTGGCCTGTGCCGACGAGTTTGTCGACGGCTTCCCCAAGGGCTACGACACCTGGATTGAACAGGGCGGCTCCAATGTCTCGGGCGGTCAGAAGCAGCGCCTGTGCATTGCGCGCGCCCTGCTGCGTCGCCCCAAGATCTTGATCCTGGACGACTCCACCAGCGCCGTCGACACCAAGACCGACGCCAAGATTCGCGCAGGGCTGGCAAGCTATCTGCCCAACACGACCAAGCTCATCATCGCCCAGCGCATTAGCTCCGTGCAGGACGCAGACCGCATCATCGTCATGGAGGGCGGCCGTATCGCGCAGATCGGCAACCATGACGAGCTGCTCAAGACAAGCGAGATCTACCGCGAGACCTTCACCTCGCAAAACAAGATGTCTGCCGAGGGCGAAGGGGCCGGCGAGGCCGACACCGAGGCATCCGCAACGCAAGCTCAGACCCAGGAAGGAGGCGAGGCACATGAGTAAGGCAACGACCGCCGAGCGCGCGCTCAACCGCAAG
>USLO01000140.1 GCA_900555515.1 uncultured Collinsella sp. | reverse complement strand
GAAGCCAAGATGGAGAAGTTCAAGAATGATTTCGGTCGCAACTACGAGATCGCGAGCCGCAAGTTCCAAACGGCGATCGATGAGATCGACAAGACGATTAGCCATCTGCAAAAGACCAAGGAGGCGCTCCTGTCGTCCGAGAACAACCTACGCTTGGCAAACAAGAAGGCCGACGACCTCACGATCCGCAAACTCACCTGGGGGAACAAAACCATGAAGGCGGCCTTCGACGAGGCGCGTGAGGTGGCGGCGGACACGGTTGATGAGCCCACCGATGCCGATTCGTATGAGATCGAGGATGTCGAGTAGGGGATAGCGTATCGCACAAAAGCGGGGCCGCTGGCGATGTTGCCAGCGGCCCCGCTTCGTTCCATTGCGCCCGGCTAGTCTTCGAGCAGGTCCTCAATAAAGCCGACGCGGTAGTTTTTGAAGATGACCTCGCCGCCATCTTGCGTGGCATCCAGGTCGACATCGCCCATGATGCCAAAGTCGTGGTCGCCATCCTCGTCGGCAAAAATCTGGTGCACGTGCCACACGTGATCGGTCTTCTCGTCGCTCTCGTCGATGGTAAACATCGCGGCACTGCGGGCGTCTCCGTCGGTGAGGATTTCCTCGTGCTGCTCGTGATAGGCGTCGAGGGCCTTTTGCCAGCGGACCTCGCTCATGCCCCAGTCCTCGTCGAGCTCGCCCAGATCGCGCACGTGTCCACGGGCCGCAAGGGTCACGCGGCGGAAGAGCGCGTTGCGCACCAGCAGCGTGCAGCCGCGGCGGTCGGCCACGACCTCGTCGATGCCCTGCGGCGGTGTGGCGTCGAGTGCAGCGGGGTTGCCGGCGTTCTCCCACTCGTCCACCAGGCTCGAGTCGACCGAGCGCACCACAAAGCCGAGCCACGAAATGATGTCACGCAAGCGCTCATCGCGCTTCTCAATGGGAACGGTGCGATCGAGGGAACGGTAGGCCTCGGCTAGGTAGCGCAGCAGAATGCCCTCGGAGCGGGCGATGCCGAGCTTTTGGATATAGCCCTTAAAGTCGCTCGCGCTCTCCAACATGTCGCGCAGGACGCTCTTGGGCGAGAGCTGGTAGTCGTTGGCCCAAGGTACTTCCTGGCAGTACTTGTCGAAGGCGGCATCGAGCAAGTCCTCGAGCGGCTTTTCGTAGGTGACGTCCTGGATGCGCTCCAGGCGTTCCTCATATTCGACGCCGTCAGCCTTCATTTCGGCCATCGCGCGGTCGCGCGCGGCGCGCTCCTGTGCACGCAGCACCTGCTTGGGATCCTCGAGCGTTGCCTCGACCATCGAGATCAGATCCATGGTATAGGTCTCGCTCTCGGGGTCGAGCAGCTCCAGCGCGGCAAGCAAAAACGGCGAGAGCGGCTGGTCGAGCGCAAAGTCCTCGGGCAGATCGACCGTCAGCGCATAGTCGATGTCTGGTGCGGCGTCAGCCGGAGCGTCAGGCGCGGGCGGCACCTCGGTGCGAACGACGACGCCGGAATCGATGAGCGTGGCGAAGATTTCGTCGGCACGAACCTCGAGCTTGGCCTTTTCCTCGGGCGTTTGCAGGCTTGTCTCGATGAGGTCGTGCACACGGGCGCGAGCATCGCCGCCCTGCTCGACCACGCTAATCACCATGGAGTGCGTGATACGCAGGCGTGGCTTGAGTGTCTCGGGCTGCGTTTCGATCAGGCGCTCAAAGGTCTGCTTGTTCCATGTGACAAAGCCCTCGGGGGCCTTTTTCTTTTTAATTTTACGGAGCTTCTTGGGGTCGTCGCCCGCCTTGGCCATGAGCTTTGCGTTCTCGATCTCGTGCTCCGGGGCCTCGGCGATCACCATGCCCTCGGTGTCAAAGCCCGAACGCCCGGCGCGACCAGCGATCTGATGGAACTCGCGGGCGCGCAGGCGACGCATCTTGTAGCCATCGAACTTGGTGAGCGCGGTGAGCACCACGGTGTGGATGGGTACGTTGATGCCGACGCCGAGTGTGTCGGTGCCGCAAATGACGGGCAGTAGGCCCTGCTGCGCCAGGCGCTCGACCAGGAGGCGATAGCGCGGCAGCATACCGGCGTGGTGCACACCGACGCCACATCCGAGCAGACGTTTGAGGATCTTGCCAAAAGCCGTGGAGAAGCTCGTGCCTTTGGCGGCTTCCTTAATAGCCTCGCGCTGCTCCTTGCTGGCAATGCCAAAGTTGGCGAGGGATTGCGCCGTCGCAAGGGCGGCGTCCTGGCTAAAGTGCACGATATAGAGCGGGGCCTCTCCACGGCGCATGGCGAGCTCGACCGTGCCCTCGAGCGAGGTCGTCACGTAGTCGTAGCTCAGCGGCACGGGGCGCGGGGCATCGACGACCAAGTCGCAGGTAGCACCGGTGTGTTCCTCGAGTGAGGCGGCGATGGCAGTGACATCGCCGAGCGTGGCGCTCATGAGCATGAATTGCGTGTGGGGCAGGGTGAGCAGCGGCACCTGCCATGCCCAACCGCGATCGGGGTCGGCAAAGTAATGGAACTCGTCCATGGCAACGCAGCCCACGTCGGCGTCCTCGCCCTCGCGCAGTGCATCGTTGGCAAGGATCTCTGCCGTGCAGCAGATAACGGGTGCCTTGGTGTTGATATGCGTGTCGCCGGTGATCATGCCTACGTTATCGCGGCCGAGCACCTGTACCAGATCGAAGAACTTTTCGCTGACCAGAGCCTTGATAGGAGCCGTGTAGTAGCAGCGCTTGCCCTGTGCCATGCCCATAAAGAGCATGCCCAGCGCGACAAGCGACTTGCCCGATCCGGTCGGTGTTCCCAAAATGACATGGTCACCGGCGGCTAGATCCATGAGGGCCTCTTCCTGGTGGTCCCACAGCTCAATACCGCGATTGCTCGTCCATTCAAAGAAGCGTTCGAAGGCCTGGTCGGGCGTGAGCCATGGTTCGGGCTCGCTGCCGTCCTCGGGCTCCCACCAGGTGGGGGAAAGCGCACCGAGCGAGCCAAACTCGGCTTCGGTTCCCGTGCCGCCCGAGAATGAGCTGGCGGCCCCGGCGCCGGAGACGGTGCTGGCGGTGGTATCTGTCGTGGTCTGTGCCATGTGGTTGCTTTCTCTCGCGTTTGTCCGCCAACTATTATGGCGTAGCGGCGGCGCGGGGTGCCAGCGCGCGAGAAAATGCAGGAAATGGGCGTTCTGTCCAGCTGTTTGGTGCAGTTGCCAGCTAAGTGAGTAGACTTTTTGCAATATCGCGAGCACATGGCTTTTGCGCAAGGGCTCTACCTGCGGTTTTAGTATTGGTTATGCGGGTTGTGCTTGGCTATTGCAAAAAAGTCTACTCACTTAGATTTGAGGGTCGTTCGTTGGCGCCTATTCGCGCTTGTTTGCCGACGTCGCGACCATCAGAAGCCCCTAGGACTCTTGCGGTAGACGCTTCTTGCCCTTGCGGGCACGGTTTCTAAAGTTCTCGACGGCCTCTTCCATGCCCAGAGGCACATAGGCGAGCTCATCGAGGTTATCGGGCAGGTAGCAGGCTAGGCTTTGCTTCTGCGCGCGGCCCGCCGCGAGCTGTTCATCGCTGGGCAGCGCGTCGGGAGTGGCGCAAATGCCATAGACAGTGGCACCCATCTCGCGCGTGCGGCATTCATATTCGGTCTCGGGATGCTCGGGATGGTCGCGGCGAACGTCGTCACTTACCCAAAGTGTGTCGTAGCCGGCCGCGGCAAACTGCCCCAGGGCATAGTCGCGCAATGGCTTGCTGTCGGTGCGCAGCGTGACGGTGGCGCCGGCTGCAAAGAGCGGGCGGTAGAGCATCAGATGGTCGACATGGACGAGTCGTTTTTTGGCGTACTTGGCCTTGGGCTGCGGCGTGGGAAAGTTAATGGTGATGGCATCGAGCTCGCCTGCGGCAAACAGCTGTGGCAGCGATGCGGCGCCTCGGGGCAGGACGAGTGCGTTGGATAGCCCCTGTTCGCAGATTTTCTGCGCGGCATAGGCGATGCAGATGGGCTCCTGGTCCATGCCGATAAAGAGGGTGTCGGGCTCGCGGTGGGCGCGCTCGACCAGATAGGTTCCCTTGCCACAGCCAAGATCCAGGTGAAGGTGTTCGAAGGGCTTGCTGCCAGCTGGCGCGCAAGCCTCGCGCCAATCTCCGGCATAAGCCTCGGGGTTCGTCTCGATCGCATCGGCGTAGCGCTCCAGGCGCTCCTCGAGCACAAAGTTCTTAGGCGTGCGAACGTGGACGGCTCCCATGAGGCTCCTTGGTCATAAATGCGAAACGCATGGCCGCGCGTTCCGTCAATGGGTTGAAAAGGGCGGGCATAGATTGCCCGAAAGATGTGGTGCGGCTCGGCGGCGAGTCGTCGGTGCCTACAGGCGCTTGAGAATCACATAGCGGTTGAGCTCGCCGCTGCGACCGTCGGCATGGAAGCGCTCAAGCTCACGCACGGGGACCTCGCCGCTCTTGTAGAACGTGCGCACGCCGCGTACCAGGTCGGTGATCTGCTGATCGTCAAAGTGATGGCAATAGCGGTAGGCGTGGCGGTCGTTTTGCCAGCCAATGAGGTGGTC
>USLO01000139.1 GCA_900555515.1 uncultured Collinsella sp. | reverse complement strand
TTGCTGGTTGCAGCTGCCGCAGTGCTTGGCATTGCTCTCGTCTTGCGCAAGCGTTCTCGTCGCTAGGCTCGTCCGCGTAGCTCAATGTCCTGGATATCGTCGAAGTTGATGGCGATATCCCTGAGTTTGAGCAGCTTGAATGCGGGTAACACTTCGTCGAGAATGCCCGTGCGGCTACGATAGCCGTACGTATCGTAATAGGTGACGCGCACCAAGTCGCCGCGTTTGAGGCCCTCGAGCTTTTGCGAAAGCTCGAGGGCTTTTTCTTCCGTGAGCTCACGTTTTTGCTCGACGGTGATTTCCTGCTTGCGCACGAGTTCGTAGTATCCCGTGAGGGCGGCAAAGGGCATAAACTGTACGGCGCGGTTGGCGCGCACGGCACCGTTGGCAGTGAGGTTGGGGTCGGCTGCGCGGCGTCTGCCCTCGGGGTCCGCCAGGCGCTCGAAGGCGGTCGGCGGGCGCATGGGCTGTTGTTGGGACTTAGGCACGATGTCCTCCTACCTGATCGTTGCGTTCGCGCGCGGTGGCGCCGGCGGTAAAGCTTAATCCCTTGACGAGCGCGTTCTTGCCGTACTTGCCTTTCACGGCCAGGACGGCGCGCGCCAGGTCGCGCTCGCGCTCATCGGCCTCGATATCGCTGAACAGATCGATGGTAGCAAATTCCTCGGGCATGAGGTTGCCAAAGCCCAGGTTGATGCGCTTGACTGGTCGTTTGGGATCGACAGTCTGCGCCCAGAGCACATCGAAATAGTCCATGATCTTCTTAAACGAATTGGTACGCTCGGGCAGCTTGCGCGAGGCGTTGGAGTGCGCAAAGAGCGCGGCATAGCCACCACGCGGTTTGCCGCCATGCTTTCCCACAAAGATGCCATCGATTGCCTGCGCTTCGCGCACCAGGCGGCGCCGTTCGTCATCGCGCTGGACGGGCTTGGGAGCACGGGGCGCGAGCTCGGGGCCGGCGGTTGCGGTGGGTTCGATACTCGACGTGCTCGAGCGCAGGTGCCCGCATCCGTCCACATATTGCGCTGTACCACTGGCGTCGAGGCGGCGTATGTCGGCGCGCTCGCTCGCGTAGCCCACAAAGAGCGAGATGCTGTCGCAGACTACGTGCTTATCGACCAAGTCCAACACGGCGTTGTCGACCATCTCGCGCAAGACGGTGTAGGCCTGCTCGTAGGCATAGCCCTTCGAGAGCACCTGTCCTGTGGTGGTCGAAGTCGCTTGCGGGCGATAGGCTTGGATATCGGCGATGGTTGTCGGCTCGCGCCCGAAGGCGTGGTCGATGAGATATTCGGCATTGACGCCGAGTTCGTCGTAAAGCAGGTTTTCGTCGAGTGCGGCGACGCCCATCAGGTCGTAGACGCCATACTTTTCGAGTCGGGCTGCCACGCCGGGGCCGATGCCCCAGATGTCGGTGATGGGACGGTGGGGCCAGATCTCTTTGCGAAAGGTTTCGTCGTCGAGTTTGCCGATGCGACTGGGCACGTGCTTGGCGGTGATGTCGAGTGCCACCTTGGCCTGGAATAGGTTGGGGCCGATCCCGACCGTTGCCGTGATGCCCGTGCGCCCCAGGACCTCGTCGCGCAGCGTGCAGGCGAACCCTTCCGCATCGGTGTGATAAAGGTCCAGATAGGGCGTCACGTCGATAAAGCACTCATCGATGGAGTAGACGTGCACGTCCTGGGGGCTGACGTATTCCAGATAGATGCCGTAGATTTGCGCCGACACCTCCATGTAGTGCTGCATACGCGGCACTGCTTTGATGTAGTCGATGCCGTCGGGAATCTCGAACAGACGGCAGCGGTTGTGAATACCTAAGTCCTTCATGGCCTGCGTGATAGCGAGACAGATGGTCGTGCGTCCGCGCGATTCGTCGGCAACGACCAGGTTGGTGGTGAGCGGATCGAGCCCACGGTCGACGCACTCGACGCTGGCATAAAACGTCTTGAGGTCGATGCAGATGTAGGTGTGCTGCTCGTGCGCCATCCGTGTCCTTTCATCAAACACATGTTCTTATCGAATACCTGTTCGATAATACCCGCTCGTCCGGACGTCGTCAAAACCTGTCAAAAAGGGACTGGTTTGTTTTGGTAGGTATGGTCGTGCGGTTGGATCGGGTTTTAACGCAGCTCTAAAGAGTGCGAAACAGCTCGGAAAACCTCGCTTCGTAGCATGAGCCTAACGATTGATACCGCCTACGCGCACGGAAGGGTTGTGGGAAAGATGGTCAATTATGGGTTTGGTATGCCGACGCGCCTTGTTGCGGATGGAGACGTGGCTCGCTGGTGCGGACGATTGGTCGCTCACTACGGTGGCACCAAGGCGCTGGTCGTGTTGGGCGGTGACAAGCATACGCGCGATGAGCTTGTCTCGGCGGCACTTGGCTCGCTTGATCGAGCCCTGCTCGAGCGCGTGCTTTTTCGCTGCGGCTCGTTTGAGGGCGACGGGGGAGACGAGCTGATCGACGAAGCCGTGGCCCTGGCGACCGACGAAGGCGTGGACTTTGTCCTGGCGATTGGCGATGCCGATACTGCCGGCTTTGCGCGTGAGCTCGCGCGTCGCATGGCGGCGCTCGATGCCGTCGAAGACGGTTTTGTCCCTTATGGATGCATTCTCTCGGAGGGCAAGGTGCCTGCTGTCGTGGGCACCGGTGAGGTTCCCGTTTTTGCCATTATCGCGCCCGAACTGCTGGAGGGTATCGGGTCTCCTCTGCGTGAGTTGCTCGGTAGCGTCTGCGCCGCGGCCTAATATTTGCCATAAAAGGACGGGTTATTTTTGGTTGGTAAAGCGTTTGACCTGCCAAAATAAGCCTGTCCCTTTTTAATCGGTTGCCGTTTGGGGGCCGATTGGCAACGCTCGCTGATTATAGTATTGACCTGCGCTAGAATAGTGGCATCTGAATGTCCGGGCGCATGGAGGCGTGCGCCCGTATGCTGAGGAGGACTCTATGGCAACTGTTGCCGCACCTATCGATGCTACGTCGACTGCCGCTTGGAAGGCACTCGAGGCTCATCAGGAGAAGCTCGAGGCCGAGGGTATCGACCTCAAGGCCTGGTTCGCCGCCGATGCCGAGCGCGTGAACAAGCTGAGCTTTGACGCCGGTGACCTGCACTTCGATCTGTCGAAGAACCTGGTGACCGATGAGACCGTCAAGCTGCTGTGCGATCTTGCCCGCGAGGTGAAGCTCGAGGAGCGCCGCGACGCCATGTTCTCCGGCGAGCACATCAACACCACCGAGGACCGCGCTGTCCTGCACACCGCGCTGCGCCGCCCGGCAAGCGAGAAGGGCCAGCTCATCGTCGACGGCCAGGACGTCGTCGCCGACGTGCACGAGGTCCTGGACCGCATGTATGCCTTCGCCGAGCGCGTGCGCTCCGGTGAGTGGAAGGGTGTTACCGGCAAAAAGATCGAGCACCTGGTGTCCATCGGCATCGGCGGCTCCGATTTGGGCCCGGTCATGGCTTACGAGGCTCTGCGTCCCTATGCCGACGCCGGTATCGACTGCCGCTACATCTCCAACATCGACCCCAACGACCAGGCCGAGAAGCTCAAGGGCTTGGATCCCGAGACCACGCTCGTGATCATCGTCTCCAAGACCTTCACCACGCTCGAGACCCTCACCAACGCCCGCGAGGTCAAGACCTGGATGCTCGAGCAGCTCAAGGCTCAGGGCGCCATCGACGGCTCCGATGAGCAGAACGCCGAGGCCGTGGCAAAGCATTTTGTCGCCGTCTCCACTGCACTCGAGAAGGTCGAGGCCTTCGGCATCGACCCTGCCAACGCCTTCGGCTTCTGGAACTGGGTCGGTGGCCGCTACTCCGTCGACTCCGCCGTGGGGCTGTCGCTGATCGTCGTGCTCGGCCCCGAGCGTTTCCAGCAGTTCCTCGAGGGCTTCCACGCCATCGACGAGTACTTCTGCAACACCCCGCTCGAGAACAACGCCGTCGCGCTGATGGGCCTGCTCAATGTCTGGTACGTCAACTTCTTCGGTTCCAAGAGCCACGCCGTGCTGCCGTACTGCCAGTACCTGCACCGCTTCCCGGCCTACCTGCAGCAGCTCACCATGGAGTCCAATGGCAAGCATGTCCGTTGGGACGGCAGCGCCGTGACCTCCGACACCGGTGAGATCTTCTGGGGCGAGCCCGGCACCAACGGCCAGCATGCCTTCTACCAGCTGCTGCACCAGGGCACCGTGGTGGTTCCGGCCGATTTCATCGCCTTTGCCAATACCGCCAACCCTGCGACCGATAGCGGCCAGGACGTGCATGAGCTGTTCCTGGGCAACTTCCTGGCCCAGACCAAGGCGCTCGCCTTTGGCAAGACGGCCGACGAGGTTCGTGCCGAGGGCACGCCCGAGCAGATCGTCCCGGCCCGTTGCTTTGAGGGCAATCGCCCGACGACCTCGATCTTCGGCGACACGTTGACTCCGTTTGCGCTCGGCGAGCTCATCGCCCTGTACGAGCACATCGTATTTGTCGAGGGCACGGTCTGGGGCATCGACTCCTACGACCAGTGGGGCGTCGAGCTGGGCAAGCAGCTTGCCAAGCA
>USLO01000138.1 GCA_900555515.1 uncultured Collinsella sp. | reverse complement strand
TACAACCTCAACACCAAGCGTGCGCGCGTGGACGAGGACGGCGACATCGAGTGGATCAGCGGCTCCTTCGGCAGCCACGTGGGCTATCTCTATCCCATGAGCGTGCTCAACGGCCGTCGCGCCCGCTCGAGCTTTACCGGCATCACCTTTGCCGGCGCCGGGCAGAACCTCGACACCGGCTGCAAGGTCGTGCTCAACGCGCCCGAGACCTCGGCAACCGTCGAGACCAAGGGCATCTCCAAGAGCGGCGGCATCCAGACGTTCCGCAGCTCTATCGTGGCGACACCCAAGGCCGAGGGCTCCAAGGCAACCGTGAGCTGCCAGTCACTGATGCTCGACGACCAGAGCCGCTCCGACACCATCCCGGCCATGGACATCCGCGCCAAGAACGTCGACATCGGCCACGAGGCCACCATCGGACGTATCGGCGACGACAAGGTGTTCTACCTGATGAGCCGCGGTATCCCGGAGGAAGAGGCTCGCACCATGATCGTCAACGGCTTTGCCAACCCGGTCTCCAAGGAGCTACCGCTTGAGTACGCCGTCGAGATGAACAACCTGATCAAGCTCGAGATGGAAGGAGCGATCGGATAATGGAACAGACCACGAACACCGCTGCTACCACCCTTGAGCAGGTCAATGCGATGCCGGCTGCCACTTGGGGTTGGCTCAAGATGAACCAGACCAAGCTCGAGCTCTCTGACGAGCTTGCCGCCGCTCCCGCCGAAGCTGTTAAGGTCGAGGGCTTGGACGAGCAGTTCCGCGGCGCTGCCGACGCATTTAACGCCGCCATGGACGCCATGGCCGAGCGCTTCCCCGAGCGCCGCGCCTCCGCCCCCGGCGACGCCGCCGACCGCGCCCGCATCACGCCCGAGACCGAGCTTGACGTGCCCGCCACCTCCATCTACCAGGCCGGTGCCATCAAGCTCGAGGAGGAGCTCTCCCCTGCTGAAGCCTTCGAGACCGGCATGGGCGAGGCTGCCTACACCTACTTGGCCGACCACGCCACCAAGCGCATCGTCATCGATGTGCCCGCATACCAGCACGCCACGGTTACCGTGCGCGTGAGCGGTGTCGATGCAGCCGCGGCCATCGCCGCCATCGACGTCGTCGCCCGTCCCCAGTCGACGCTCGATCTGCTTATTGCCCTGGACTCTCCCGTTGCCGGCCAAGGCGTCGTGGGATCCGTGCTACGCGTGTGCGCCCACGAGTACGCCACCGTCAACGTGGCCTGCACGCAGACGCTCGACGATAGCTGGATCGCACTCGACGACACCGGCCTGTTCCTGGACGAGGGCGCGCGCGTCAACGTGCAGCACACCGTCCTGGGCGCTGGCGCCAGCGCCACCGGCCTTGCCGGCGACCTGCTGGGCGATACCGCCAAGGTCACCATCGATACTGACTACCTGGGCGCCCGCGAGCAGGTGCGCGACTTTAACTACGAGCTGCGCCACCGCGGTCGCAAGACCGAGTGCGAGATCGACGCCAACGGCGTACTGACCGGCACGTCCAAGAAGGTCTACCGCGGCACCATCGACCTCGTGCACGGCTGCAAGGGTACAACCGGCACCGAGCGCGAGACGGTGCTTTTGGCCAACAAGGGCGTCGACAACAAGACCGTTCCCGTCATTCTCTGCGACGAGGACGACGTCGCCGGCAACCACGGCGCCACCATCGGCCACGTCCGCGACGAGCAGCTGTTCTACCTCGCCTGCCGCGGCCTTGACCAAAACGCCGCCGAGGACCTGTTCATCCGCGCCAAGCTGGAGGACGCCGCGCTTTCCGCCACCGACGAGCGCACCCGCGCCGCCGTCGTCCGCCTGGGCAACAACCTGATCGACAACTTTGAAGAGGAGCTCGCATGATCGACACCGAGCACGTTAAATGCGATACCTGCACTGCCCCCGAGCCCATGGAGCTCGACGCCAGCGACGAGGCTTCGCGCGGCTGGCCCACCGTAGACATCGAGACCAACCCCTACAAGGCGCAGTTCCCGCTCTTCCAGCAGCACCCCGAGATCGCCTTCCTCGATAGCGCCGCCACCGCGCAGCGCCCTGCCTGTGTGCTCGACGCCGAGCGCGACTTCTATCAGCGCATGAACGCCAACCCCCTGCGTGGCCTGTACTCGCTGTCCGTCGAGGCCACCGACGCCATCGCGAAAGTCCGCCAGCAGATCGCCGACCTCATCGGCGCCTCACAGGCCAACGAGGTCGTCTTCACCCGCAACACGAGCGAGTCGCTCAACCTGATCGCCAAGAGCTTTGCGCCCACGGTGCTCGAACCCGGCGACGAGGTCGTCATCACCATCATGGAGCACCACTCCAACCTGATTCCGTGGCAGCAGGTCTGCCGCGAGACCGGCGCCAAGCTCGTCTACCTTTACCCCACCAAGACCGGCCAGCTCACGACTGAGGAGGTTCTGTCCAAGGTGGGCCCCAAGACCAAGATCCTGGCCGTGGGTCAGGTCTCCAACGTGTTGGGTGTCGAGAACCCGGTCAAGAACCTCGGAAAGCTTGTGCACAAGTACGGCGGCTATCTGGTCGTCGACGGCGCACAGTCGCTGCCGCACATGCCGGTCGATGTGGCCGACCTGGGCGCCGACTTCTTTGCCTTTAGCGCGCACAAGGCCATGGGCCCCATGGGCATTGGCGTGCTGTGGGGCAAGATGGACCTGCTCAACGCCATGCCGCCCATGCTCACCGGCGGCGAGATGATTGACTCGGTCACCGAGCAGGACGCCGTCTGGGCGCCCGTTCCCGAGAAATTCGAGGCCGGCACACAGGACGCCGCCGGCATCTTCGCCACGGGCGCGGCACTCGACTACCTGGTCAACACGGTGGGTTACGAGAACATCCAGGCCCGCGAGCAGGCACTCGTCCACTATCTGATGGGCGAACTCATGCAGCTCGACTTTGTCCAAATCATCGGCTCCATCTATTGGGACAACCACCACGGCGTTGTGAGCTTTAACGTCAAGGGCATCCACCCGCACGACGTCGCGAGCATCATGGACATGGACGGCGTCTGCATCCGCGCCGGTCACCACTGCGCGCAGCCGCTGCTTACCTGGCTGGGTGTCGAAAACCTTGCTTGTTGCCGCGCCAGCGTGGCCTTCTACAACGACAAGGCCGACATCGACAAGTTCATCGCCGGCCTGCATCACGTTTGGAGCACGTTCAATGGGTAATCTGTACACCTCCACCACATTTATGGAGCACAACTCGCACCCCGACTATAAGTACGAGATGGATGCTCCCACGCACGAGCACGACGGCATCAACCCCAGCTGCGGCGACGAGCTCACCCTGCAGCTGCGCGTCGAGAACGGCGTGATCGAGGAGGCCTCCTTTACCGGCCACGGCTGCGCCATCAGTCAGGCCAGTGCCGACATCATGGCCGACCTCATCACCGGCGAGACCGTCGAGGAAGCTCACCGCCTGGCAGAGCTCTTCCTCGCCATGATCCGCGGCGAGCAGCTCTCCGAGGAGGACCTGGAAGACCTGGACGAAGCCGCCCAGCTCCAGGACATCTCGCACATGCCCGCCCGCGTCAAGTGCGCCGAGCTCGCCTGGCGCACCCTCGACGGCATGCTCGAGGGGCAAAATAATCAGTAGTATTTATCCCAAATCTTAAGAATTTCGTTGGCCGAATCGCTTGACTAAGAGCGGTTCGGCCATTTTCTTTTCTGCCTTTATTTCGATCCCTCGACCTGCGCGTCCACCTGAGCATAAGCGCGCACGATACGAGAGACGGTACTTTTGCCAATCCCGGTATACCGCTCAATCTGGCGCACCGTAAAGCCGGCATTGTTCAATCCAACAATAACGGTATCGCGCTGCGCCGGCGGTGCAGTTTTAACCCCATTGAGCGGAACCCCGAGGCGCTTCGCCAACTTGTTGGCAAAGGCGTGGCGTTCCCACTCCGTCTCTTTCATATCGCACAGCGCCGGCTCGCTACCGTCGGGTGTCGAAAGCGAATAGGCAATAAAGCCCTCGGCAGAACCAAAAAGCTCAAGCACGCAAGAAGGATCAGAAAATCCCCTCGCGACATCGGCCGCGTCACCGTCGTAAGCGCACAAATGCTCCGGAAAGCTGCTCCAGGGATAACGCTCAATGAGACTGATGCCCGCCTCCTGCGGATCGGCGTGAACGGAGCGAATAGCCTCCATCACCTGCCAGTCGGTATCGAGCGAGCGCCGGTCAAAACGGTTCTGGAACAGATGCCCTGTGCGCCCCGTGCGTTTATTGAACCGCCGCGCGTACGTCAAAAGCAGCCGGTGCATCGCCGCGCTCATCGCGTCCTCGTAATCTGCAAGCACCAGACGCACGTGATTGCCCATAAGGCACCAGGCGATAACCGTCACGCCCGCCTTGCGGCAGCACTCACGCATCAGCTCCAAGAACTCCCACCGGTCTTCATCGCCCTCAAAGATGAGCTGCTTGCCCGTACCGCGGGCACAGACATGGTAAAAGCCGGTAACCGTTCTCCAAACGCGCTGCATGGCGCTCCCTTCGCCGGGATCTGCTTGCCATCCAATACAGCACGATTGAAGCGTGCCATCAAAACATTCACGCAAAACA
>USLO01000137.1 GCA_900555515.1 uncultured Collinsella sp. | reverse complement strand
ACGAGCGAGAAGATGCCGTCGGCGATCTCCTGGTTCGAGACGACCTCGAAGTCGTGCATGCGTGCAGTGGAAGGTGTGGGCATAGACGCTCCAATCCCCCATGCGGTTGCATGGTCAAAACGAACAGAAAGCGCGGCACCGCAAGGGCACCGCGCACAAAAGCGATAAGGCTATGCTAGCAGATGCAGCCGTCGGCGAGCGTCTGCTTACCGCCGACAAACACATCGGTGGCACGGCCGGTAAGCGTGCGGCCGGCGAAACCGGAGTTTTCGGCGCGCGACTCGTAACCGTCCTCGCCAACCGTCCAGGTGGCGGACGCGTCGAACACGGTCAGGTCGGCAACGGAGCCCGCCTTGACCTGAACCTGGTCGAGACCCAGGATCTCACGCGGTTTGATGGCCATGAGCTCGACCATGCGGCCCATGCTCATCTTGCCCGTGTTGACCAGCTCGGTGAGTACGAGCGACAGCGAGGTCTCGAGGCCGATCATACCAAAGGGCGCAAGCTCGAACTCGCGGGCCTTCTCCCACGGGGTGTGGGGAGCGTGATCGGTGACGATAGCGTCGACGGTGCCGTCGATGACGCCCTGACGGATGGCCTCGGCATCCTCCTCGGTACGCAGCGGCGGGTTGACCTTGAGCGAGGTGTTGTAGGTCTCGTCCAGGTCGTTCTCGGTCAGGAACATGTGGTGCGGGGTGGCCTCGCAGGTAACCTGAACGCCGGCGGCCTTACCGGCACGCACGAGCTCGAGACCGTGAGCGGTGGAGATGTGCTGGATGTGCAGCTTGGCACCGGTCAGCTTGGCGATCTCAATGTCACGGGCGATCTGGAGCTCCTCGCCGGCAGCCGGCCAGCCCTCGAGAGCCAGACGGGTCGAAACCTTGCCCTCGTTGATCTGGCCGTGGCCGACCAGGTCCTCGTCCTGGCAGTGGCTCATAAAGACCTTGCCGAACATCTTGCCGTAGTCCATGCAGCGACGGAGCATGCCCGCGCCCTGCACGCCACGACCGTCGTCGGTGAAGGCGACGGCGCCGTGGGCGACCATATCGCCCATCTCGGACATGGCCTCGCCCTTAAGACCGCGGGTCATGGCGCCCGACGGATAGACGCGGCAGTGACCGACCTCGGCAGCACGGGACTTGACGAACTCCACAACGGTGCCGTTATCGGTGACGGGATCGGTATTGGGCATGGAGCACACGCCGGTAAAGCCGCCCTTGGCAGCTGCGCGGGTGCCGCTCTCGATGTCCTCTTTGACCTCGTAGCCGGGCTCGCGAAGGTGAACGTGCATATCCACCAGGCCGGGGACGAGGTACTTGCCGGAAAGGTCGCGGACCTCGGCTCCCTCGGCAGCGAGATTCTCACCGACCTCGGCGATCTTGTCGCCGTCAATCAGGACGTCAACGACACCGTCAAGCTCGACGGACGGGTCGACGACGTGGGCATTCTTAAGAAGCAAGGCCATTATCGGCACCTCCAAGCAGCAGATACAGGATAGCCATACGCACGCAGATACCGGCGTAGACCTGCTCCAGGATGACGGAGCGTTGCGGGTGGTCGGCCATATAGGAGTCGAACTCGACACCGCGGTTGATGGGGCCCGGGTGGCAGATGATCGCGTCGGGCTTCATGAGCTTCTCGCGGTCCTTGGTCAGGCCGAAGAGCTTGTGGTACTCGCGAATGGTCGGGAACGGGGCACCCTCGAGGCGCTCCTGCTGCACGCGCAGCATGTAGACGACGTCCAGCTCGGGCAGGACGGAATCGAGATCGCTCGTCACGTGGTCGCAGCCCAGGACCTCGGGTGCCGGAGGCAGCAGCGTGCCGGGGGCGACGGCGTAGGTCTCGCAGCCCATGATCTTAAGGGCGGGGATCAGCGAGCCGCAGACACGGGAGTGGGAGATGTCGCCGACGACAGCGACCTTCAGACCGTGGAAGTCACCCTTGTGCTGCCAAATGGTGTACAGGTCCAGCAGGGCCTGCGTGGGGTGGTTGTGCTTGCCGTCGCCGGCGCAGATAACGCTCGCGGGCGAATTCTGCGTGACGATGTAGGGAGCGCCGGCGTGCTTGTCGCGCACGACGATGCAGTCGATCTTGTAGGCGTTGAGGGTCTCGACGGTGTCGACGAGGCTCTCGCCCTTGACCGTAGAAGTCGAGGAACCGCCAAAGTTGAGGCTGTCGGCCGAAAGGCGCTTCTCGGCGAGCTCGAAGGAGCTGCGGGTGCGCGTCGAGGGCTCGTTGAACATGTTGACGATGGTCTTGCCCTTGAGCGTGGGGACCTTCTTGATCGCACGCTCGTTGACCTCGGAGAACGCCTTGGCGGTCTCGAGGATGAGCTTGATGTCCTCTTCGGAGTACTCGGTAATGTCGATCAGGTGCTTATGGTTGAACGCCACGGTACTACTCACCTCCCAGCGGCGCAGAACCCACATGGGAGCCCGGCGCGACGTCGTTGATCTCGACGGCGGTGTGGCCGTCGACTTCCTTCATATATAGATGCACGTTCTCCTCGTGCGACGAGGGAACGTTCTTGCCGACAAAGTCCGGCGAGATGGGAAGCTCGCGGTGACCGCGGTCAACGAGAACTGCCAGCTCAATGCGGCTCGGACGGCCCAGATCCATGACGGCGTCCAGAGCGGCGCGAATGGTACGGCCCGTGTACAGGATGTCGTCCACCAGCACGACGCGCTTGCCGTCGACGCTGAAGGGAATGTTGGTAGCGTGGATCGCGGGAGCGAAATTGGTCGCATAGTCATCGCGGTAGAAGCTGATGTCGAGGCTGCCGAGCGGAACTTCGACGCCCTCGATCTCCTTGATCTCCTCAGCGAGCTTCTTTGCCAGAAGGTCGCCGCGCGTGACGATGCCGACCAGAGCGAGGTCTTCACAGCCCTCGTTGCGCTCGAGAATCTCGTGCGCGATGCGGGTCATCGCTCGATTGACGGCGGTCTCGTCCATGATGACCGCCTTGGGGGAAGTCGTGCCCATCGATCTCCTTCCTCACATGTCTTGACTGCTGACACAGTCAAAAAAATAGATGCCCGACCGCTCAAAGCGGACCAGACACCCACAGGAAGGGCTGCTCATTGGCAGCTATGTAATTCCATGTGGGTATCTCGTACCCCTTTAATGGTCAAGTGATAGTGTAGCCAACCTCGAGCCTAATTGCGAGCATAAATACAAAGCAATCCGAAAACGGAGCCCAACGCACCATAAACCTATATATATTTGTGGGACGAGCTTGAAAACCTTGTTGCGAGCTGGCATAATCCCCTCTGCCGCACGCAAATCGGATCTACGTCCAGGGCCGTGGCGTGGGCACTATCGCCAAAAGAGAAATATCTCTGTGTAGATTACGCACAGGGATTTGCTTCTGTGCTATAGTTCAGGCTTGTTTGTTAACGCGACATGTTCGTTTGTCGCCCAAGGAGGGTCAGTTATGTCCAAAGTTTGCGAAGTTTGCGGTAAGCACCCCGTTGCCGGTCGCTCCATCAGCCACTCTCACCGCGTCACCAACCGTAAGTTCCGCCCCAACATCCAGCGCGTCTACGTCGTCGTCGACGGTCACCGTCGCAAGATGAACGTTTGCTCCACCTGCCTCAAGTCCGGCAAGGTTGCGCGCTCCTAAATAAGGTCTTACCAACAAGTACCTCGGACTCTCCGGGTCAAAGACCTCGCGTTCACATAGAACTTACCAAAGGCGCCCCCCCTACGGAGGGCGCCTTTTTGCACTCATTGGGGACAGACTTACATGAGTGTTTTCATGCATTGGGGACAGACTTAGATGAGTGCTTTCCAAAGCTCACAGTGCATCGACGAACTCACGGCGCTTCGATCGTCACCAGTACGTACCTCACGCCGCCTCGTTCCAGCCCGCGGTGGCCTTGGTTACGCTTGTAGCGCCGATGCCGGTGATACGAGCAATTTGCTTGACCGTGAGATGTGCCCGCCTGAGCCTCAGCAGACAGGCATCGCGATCGGGGCGTGGCAGGGCCTTGAGCAGCGCAGGATCTATGCTCGGCAGGACTTCATGCGCAATGGAAAGGGCCTCCTCATCGGGGATCCGCCGGCGTGGAAGAACCTCCACTGACCAAGTGCGCCCGGCAACTTCCTCGAGATGCTCGCAATAGCAACGGGAGCCTCCGACGATATCGAGCATAGGAGCCGCGTCACAGATGTCAAAGGGATCATAGCCCAGCTGATATGCCTTGTAGCTTGACCAGCGGTACGCCTCGAGCGAGTCGAGCGCACCATTCACGGGATTGAGATGGATATAATCGAGCAGCTGTACCGCCTGCGTGTCCGACTCAACCGCGACCCGTGAATAGCGATTGTCAAACAGATGGCCTGTTCTCCCCGTTTTCCCATTGAAATACTTGGCATACGCCGTCAGCGCACACTGCATTGCCTTTGAAAGATTGTCAAATGGGTCATCAACCATCAAATGGAAGTGATTGTCCATAAGGCACCAAGCCAACACCGTCACTTTATGGTGCGCGAACCTGTCCGAGATGTCCGATAAGAAACGATATCGGTCAGAGTCATCTTCAAAAATAATCTGTTTGGAATTGCCGCGGTCATAGACGTGGTAATAGCCGGTGAGCGAAACGGCGCGGGCGCATCGGGGCATAATCTCTCCTTTCAAAACTGTACAGGCAACACCTAAAAGGAGAGAAGCAACGCGAAATGCTGAGCCTGTAACCTATTTATATCCAATGAGCGGCAA
>USLO01000136.1 GCA_900555515.1 uncultured Collinsella sp. | reverse complement strand
ACCTTGTCCAGGCGGTGCTCGATGCCCTCGCGGTTGGCACCGAGCTGTTGGGCCGTCTCGCGGCGCAGGTCATCCATCCGGTCACCAGCTTGCGAAAACTCACGTGCGATGGTCAGGTAACGTTGCTGCTCCACGGCCGCATCTGTCGTCTGCTGCTGCGCGATGGCATTGGCCGTGCGGCGAGTTTCGGCCAGCGCGACGTTCAGGGCATCGAGCGCGTTGTTAGCCTGCTCGAGTGCTGCCAGCGTTTCCGCGCTACTGTCGCCACGCTCCCGCAACTCGGCACGCAGGCTCTTGAGTTGGAGGGCGCAAGCCACAGCAACCCCCACCGCCACTAAGGCGATCACAACAAGCACGATATCAATAGCAGACATAGACTCCGCCCAACAGACTCAATCGGTCATCAATCAAAACCGCGATCAATCTTACCCCGCCACACGCACGGATCACCCACTGCCTTGCAGACAAATTTCTCTTAGAGCCGCGGACGCTAAAACGCTAACTCTCCCAGCCGGTGCGGATGGTTGTTATGACGTCGCCTAGGCGCTGACCCAGGGCCGCTAGATGTTGGAGCACCTCGTTGGGCGATGCGCCGTTGAGGATGCACGTGAGGGCATACGACGCCAGAAAGATGACCGCAAGCCCCAGCGGGATGAGCACGATCATCGCCAATGTGCGCAGGCGCTGGCCCACGCGGCGGCGACGCGCACGACGCTTGTCGAACGCGAGCTCCTGCGCATATGAATCTTGCTGTACGGAATAGGCCTCTGGTGCCGATTCGCCCGCAGGCGAAACCACAGGCGTGGCATTTTGCGCAGGGGGCTGGGCTGCCGCCCCCTGCATTTGCATCTCCATGAGTCGTTGCTGCTGACGCAGCATGCGCTCAGCTTGTTGCTGCGGAGTCTCAAGAAACAGATCCATGCTGGCCTCCAAAATCGGAGCATTCGACGCTTACGACCAGCATCCCGCACCGCCATGACCGCGACAACGCAATCGCCGGCAATAGCCACAAAGTTTCTTTTGCTCAAAAGCTGTCGAAAAGCTCAACAACTCCCCTACCAGCACTTTCTCTGAGCTTTTTTCGTCAGCAATCTTTTGGCCTTCCACCCTTACGCCAACTGACCAAAATCTAACCAAAAGCTTGACGAAAATTGTGGAGACCGAGACCCCCACAAAAAGTGCCGCCCCAAAGGGGCGGCACACAAACTTATTATCAGCTTTTCTGTAACGAGCATGCGACGACTCAACGCCGGAGCGCAGGGCGGGGAAACCTTTGCCTCGCGCGACCCTGCGAAGCCGTGAGCGAGAGGGAAAGGTTTCCCCGCCCTGCGCTCCGTGGTCGGTGAGGACAGACTACATGCCCGCGAGACCGCGGGCGGCGGTGGCGCACAGAAACGCCAGGGCCAGAATCACGAGCGAGCCGGCAATGTCAGCCAGGGCGCCCGCAAAGCGACGCTCAAACAACCAGCTCTCAAAGTGCGGGGCGACGTTGCGCCAAACACGCCACAGCAAGATGCCCATACCGATGACGCCCGGGATATTGAGCAGTAGGATCTCGGAGCACAAAAGACCGATCAGGTTACCGGCGGCAAAGCCCGCATCACCCTCGCAGTATTTGCGGTAGACCATATACAGCATGTACGCCACAAACGGCTGCAAGCACGCAGAAATAAACGAGACCACCATCGAGGGGTCCTGCGAAAAGACCTCGGTGAGTTTATCGACACTCGTGGCGTCCTTCGAAGCCAAGAATAAACCGATAACCACAAGGGGCACCACGCCCAAAATTACCTCGACCAGAGTAAACAACTTGGCAGTCAAATCCTCACTAGCCGAATTCAAATGAGGCGCCCACTCAGGATGAGCATGCGCGCCGACTTTCTTGTCCTTCTCAGCACGATCGGCCTTTTTACCCTCGGCAACCCGACGACCAGGATCCTTGCGAGTTCCCGCCGCAGCAACCCGAGCCCGAGACTTCTTGCCCATAAAAAACACCCCATCAGGTAGTAGATAAACTAAAAGTCGCCACCCAGTGTACCCCACCCATGAACGCTGCCGTCCCAACCAGTCCCCATACAAAAACGTGCCGCCCCAAAAGGGGCGGCACACAAACTTTTTTATTAGCTTTTCTGTAACGAGCACGCGACGACCCAAAGCGGGCCGGGAGGGCCGGACTACCTTCCCTCAACGCGACCCTGCGAAGCCGTGAGCGAGGAGGGAAGGTAGTCCGGCCCTCCCGGCCCAGCTCACGCTAGCGCCAAGCGCTAGTAGTTCACCACCTGCTCCTCAAAGTACGCCTTCGGGTGGTTACACACCGGGCACACCTCAGGCGCCTCGGCACCAACGTGCAGGTGCCCGCAGTTCAGGCACTTCCATACCTTCACGCCCTCACGCTCAAACACCTCGCCCGACTCGATGCGCTCGACGAGTTTGTTGTAGCGCTCCTCGTGGGCCTTCTCGACGGCGGCGACACCACGGAACTTCTCGGCGATCTCGGCAAAGCCCTCCTCCTCGGCGGTCTTGGCGAACTCGTCGTACATCGTGGTCCACTCGTAGTTCTCGCCCGCGGCGGCGTCGCGCAGGTTGTCCAGAGTGCCCGGAACGGCGCCGTCGTGCAGATACTTAAACCACAGCTTGGCGTGCTCGGACTCGTTGCCCGCCGTCTCGGCAAAGATATTCGAAATCTGAACGTAGCCATCCTTCTTGGCCTTAGATGCGTAGTAGCGATACTTGGTGTGTGCCTGGGACTCACCGGCAAAAGCGGTCTCGAGGTTCTTCTTGGTTTGGGAATTCTCAAAATCCATAGGTGTACTTCCCTTCAACACGTGCCGCCCATAGGCTTTGAGCGACCTTGTCTTTAGGATGCCCTCAAGCCGCGAATTTAAACCTTACAATCCCGTTCTTCAGATTTGAGCGGGCTACACACTCAACCAACGATCGTCCTCGGCTCGGCAAAAGCCCTCGCGCTCCAGGTCAGCTAGAATGCCCGCGATCAAGTCGCACTCGACCGGCCCGCGACCGGCTGCCGCTTCCATCTCGTTAACGCCCACCACGGCATCAGCAAGCGTAATCCCCGCCGGCTGCCCATCGCGCGCTGCCAGCAACATACGCACGATATGCGCGCGCTTTTGGCGACGCGAGCCCTCAAACTTGGACTGACGGCTATAGCCCGCCGACCGCCTGGACGGATTGGGCAACGTCTTTTTTAGATATGCGCCGTAATCTAGCAACGCGTAATACCACGCGCGCGGCGTGTCGGCATCATCGAGCGGCACGGCAAAGGGAGCGATCTCGTCCGCCGACGCACCGGGGGCCGCCGGACAGGCCGCCTGAATCAGCGGCACCAGCTCGCGATCGGGAACAGCCGGTACATCGGGAAAGAAGTGATGCAGAAAGACCGTGCGCACATTGGTCTCCAGATACACGCCCGGAAGATCAAACGCAAACGACCGGATACCCTGCGCCGTTGCCGGGCCAATACCAGGCAGAGCGACCAAGTCACGCGTCTCGTGTGGAAACTCCCCGTCCCAGTCCTCTACAACGCGCTGAGCGGCCCCGTGAAGCGCCAGAGCGCGTCGGTTGTAGCCCATCCCCTGCCAAGCGTCCAAAACATCGGAAGGCGCGGCCTGGGCAAGCGCCTGCACGGTCGGAAAACGATCGAGCCACACCGGCATGCGCGCCTCCACACGCGGCACCTGCGTTTGCTGCAGCATGACCTCAGAAAGCCAAATGATGTACGGATCGCGTGTGCGGCGCCACGGAAGGTCGCGATAACGCAGGACCCCTTCCGAACGAATCATCGAACGAAAGGGGTCCTGAATCATGGCTATGCTCCTTATGCGGCGCTATTCCTCCCGGTAAGCGCACGCGCAGGTGGCGTACTCGGGAAACGCTTCGCGGTCGGCGAACTTGGGATCGACGGCCGGGAACTGGCGGTGAGCGACGATGTCGCCGAGCGAAACGGAATCGAGGTAGTCGCGCATCAACGCCTGAGCTCCGGCCCACAGGGGATGATAGCAGCACGCGCCCATGCGCGCACAGTCACCATCGGGCGCGGTGCAATCGTTCATAACCATAGGACCCTGAACGGCCTCGACGACCTGGCGGATAGTGACGTCGTCCGGACTGACCTTGAGACGCATGCCACCGTGGACGCCACGCAGGCTCTCCACAATACCGGCCTGGACCAAACCGTGCTGAATCGAGCGGGCAAACGAATACGGGACATTGACCTCTTCGGCAGCGGTGCGAACAGAAAGCAAGCACTCCGGATCCTCGGCAAGCATCGCCAGCATACGAAGGGCGTAATCAGTCTTCCTCGATATGTCCATTTTTCCCCTTTCAAGGAATACGAACAGCTCGAACGAGCTCCGGGGCCGAGCTTGTGTCGAGACGCTAAATGACTGCCAGGACATCCAAATGGTAAATCGGATATCCACTGAGTGCCGCGCTTGGAGCGAAATGCATCAGATGCGGCGCACAGTGCAATTTAGTATAACCTAACCCCCTGTCTCGTAGAACAGGTGTTGCGCAACAAAGCTGTTGTTCAGACAGATATATTTATTAGATTTTACTTGCGTTCCCGAAGGCGCGGGGATTCTGGGCGAAGATGTACCAGGGCGATCGTTCTATCGAAACAAAGTGCATCAAACGCAAAAAGCCACGTCCGAAGACGTGGCTTTAATTGCGTTGGCGGGAAGTACGGGGCTCGAACCCGCGACC
>USLO01000135.1 GCA_900555515.1 uncultured Collinsella sp. | reverse complement strand
CGGATTCGCGCCTCAGGACTCAGCGCAACGCGTTGCGCTGAGTCCTGAGGCTGTTGCAATGAAAATGAGAATCAAGGGGACGTTCTTAAACGACTAGTCTGGGCGGCGGCCGTGTGCTGCTGTCCGCGTGGCGGCGTATAATCGGCGGCAGATGACTTGAACGTTAGGAAACCATGACCGATAGCATGCAGCAGATGGCGCTCGACACGCTCGGCGCCTATTTTGGCTACACCTCGTTTCGCCCGGGACAGGACCGCATGGTCGATGCGATCCTTGCCGGTCGCGATGCGCTGGGTGTTATGCCCACGGGTGCCGGCAAGTCCATTTGCTACCAGGTGCCCGCGCTCATGCTGCCCGGCATCACCTTTGTGGTGAGTCCGCTGCTGTCGCTTATGGAGGACCAGACCCGTGCGTTGCTCGCGGCGGGTGCGCGACCCAGCTATCTCAACTCCAGCCTTACTCCGGCCCAGCAAAACACCGTGCTCAAGCGGGCGCGCGAGGGCCGCTACCAGCTTATGTACGTGGCGCCCGAGCGCTTGCTCGAGCCGCGTTTTTTGGCCTTTGCGCAGGAGGCTGCGGGTTCCGCCGGCATTGGCGTGCCGCTCGTGGCCATTGACGAGGCCCACTGCGTAAGCCAATGGGGTCAGGATTTCCGCCCCGCCTATCTGCAGATTCGTGAGTTCATCGATTCCCTGCCGCAGCGCCCCATCGTGGCGGCGTTTACCGCCACGGCGACCGAACGCGTGCGTGCGGATATTCAGCAGATGCTCGGCCTGCAAAACCCTGCGACGGTGGTGACGGGCTTCGATCGCAAGAATCTCTACTTTGGTTGCGAGGAGATGGGCGACAAGGCCAAGACTGCCTGGGTGCGCGACTATGTGATCGCGCATTCGAGCGAGAGCGGTATCGTGTATTGCTCGACCCGCAAGACGGTCGATGCGCTGGCGGGCGAGCTTGCCGAGGCGCTGGGCCCCAGCGGCATTCGCGTTGGCCGCTACCATGCCGGCATGGGCAACGACGCCCGTCGCCAAAGCCAGCGCGCCTTTATCGACGACGATATCCAGGTGATGGTTGCCACCAACGCCTTTGGCATGGGCATCGACAAGCCCAACGTGCGCTACGTGATCCACAACAACGTGCCCGAGAGCATCGAAGCCTACTACCAGGAGGCGGGCCGCGCCGGCCGCGATGGCGACCCGGCCAGCTGCTACTTGCTGTGGAACGGCAACGATTTTCGCATGCGCCGCTTTCTGATCGACCGCGGCGATGCTGCCGATGAGGCGCTCGACGACGAGCAGCGCGCGTGGGCGCTCCAGAATCGATATCGTCTGCTCAGCCAGATGGAGGGCTACTGCAATACCACCGGCTGCCTGCGCGAATACATGCTGCGCTACTTTGGCGACGAGGCCGCGGCCGAGCATGCCGCGGCCAGTACGGGCGGCACCGCCACGGACGACGTCGAGAGCTGCGGCAACTGCAGCAACTGCCTCACGCAGTTCGAGGTCGAGGACGTCACCGATATGGCCCGCGCCGCCGTGCGCTACGTGGCCACGCGTCCCATGCGCTTTGGCAAGTCGCTGGTCGCCGATGTGCTCCACGGCGGCAACACCGAGCGCATTCGCCAGATGCATCTGGACGAGGACCGCGGCTACGGTGAGCTGTCGAGCGAATCGGTCGGGCGCATCAAGGACATCATCGGCCAGCTGTGCGGCCGCGGTTATCTGGCCACCTCGCAGGGGCAGTACCCGGTCGTGGGGCTGGGTCCGCGTGCCGTCGAGGTCGAGGATGAGGCGTTCGCCTTTACCGTTAAGCGTCGTGCGTCCAAGCGCAAGGCCTCGGCCCGCGCCCGCCGCGCCGTCGATCTGCTGCGCGAGGAGGCCGAGCTGGATCAGCGCCCGCGTGTTGGCGACGATGCCGAGCTGTTCGAGCGCCTGCGTGCCCTCCGCAAGGAGATCTCGACGGAGCTGGAGATGGCGCCGTACATGGTCTTTTCCGACAAGGCCCTGCGCGGCCTGTGCCGCCTACGCCCACAGACGCGCGACGAGCTTATCCAGGTCAACGGCATCGGCGAGAAAAAGGCCGACGCCTTTGGCGAGCAGTTTATGGCGGCGATTGAAGAGTTTGAGTCCGAGCATGCACGGAATGGAGCATAACGATGGCATCCGATGATAAAACCGAGCGCACTGAGGTGTCCGCTGTGCCGCTGTACCAGCAGGTTATGGACGACCTAAAGGGCGAGATCGCGCGTGGCGTGTACGCATCCGGCTCGCGCATTCCTTCCGAGATGGAGCTCGCGAAGTACTACGGCGTGGGACGCATCACCGTGCGCCGCGCCATCGAGGAGCTGTCGCGCGCGGGGTATCTCAACCGCCAGCAGGGGAGGGGCACGTTCGTGTGCGCGCCCAAGCTCAAGCGCAAGATTGTCCAGAAGGGTGACGTTCAGAGCTTTTCCGAGGGTTGCGCTGCCAACGACATGGTGCCGGGTGCGCGCCTGGTATCGCGCACGGTGGTTGCGGCGACGCGCGAGGATGCGGCGTTCTTTGGCGTAGAGCCCGGCTGCGAGCTTATCGTGGTCGAGCGCGTGCGCACGGCCGACGGCATCCCCGTCATGCTCGAGAACAACGCCTTTGTGCTTGCCGACCATCCCTACCTGCAGACGCTGGCCGACGAGGACCTCACCGATAACTCAATCTTTGCGCTCGTTGCCGAGCATTCGGGTCGCGCGCCGCTCAAGTCCGACCCCTGCACCGTGGAGATTGCGCTTGCCGATACTCAGACGGCCCCGCTGCTGGAGGTGCCGGTCGGCGAGCCGCTCTTCTATATGGAGGCCTACTTTACCGACGCCGGCGGGCGCCCTCTACTGCTCGGCCGCCAAAAGATCGTGGGCTCGCGCTACGTCTTTGACATCTAACGTCCACAGATAGAACAATATAGAACAAATTTGCTGAGATGACTTCACGGGCGTTGTTACACGTGCTATAAATAGGGCAACATAGAACGACAGCAGGTACGAGCTGTCGTCGTTCAAAGCCGCCCCACAAGGAGGAGCATCAGCATGAACGCACACGATCTGGTTCAGGAAATCATCGAGCGCAAGGGCAAGATCGAGAACGTCTTTTGGATCGCTTGTGGCGGTTCGATGATCGACCTGATGCCGGCCAACGAACTGCTCAAGCGTGAGGCCACCACGTTTACCTCGACGGTCTACACGGCGCGCGAGTTTTGCCTGATGGCTCCCAAGAGTCTTGGCGAGAAGTCGCTCGTCATCGCCTGCAGCCACAGCGGCAACACGCAGGAGGTCGTCGACGGCTGCGAGATGGCGCTGGCCGCCGGTGCCGAGGTCATTGCCCTTACCGACTGCGAGGGCTCAAAGATCGACAACGGCAAGTGGACTACCTGGGTCTATCCGTGGGGTGAGGGTGTGTCGCAGGCTGAGGTGCCGCAGGGCATCGGCGCTCTGATCGCCGCCGAGTTGCTCGACCAGCAGGAAGGCTACGAGGCACTCGCCGGCATGTATGAGGGCCTCAAGCAGATGGATGCGCTGCTGCCCGCCGCCCGTGAGAAGGTCAACGCCGAGCTGGGCGCCCGCTTTGCCGAGCTCTGCCAGCAGCACAAGTTCTTCTATATCCTGGGCTCCGGCCCCAACTTTAGCCAGACCTATGCCATGGCGATCTGCTCGCTCATGGAGATGCAGTGGCAGCACTGCTGCTACATCCACTCCGGCGAGTACTTCCATGGCCCGTTCGAAGCCACCGAGCCCGGCGTGTTCTACTTTGTGCAGCTCGGATCGGGCGAGTGCCGCCCCATGGAGGAGCGCGCTCTTGCGTTCCTCAACACGCACACCGATACCGTCATGGTGCTCGATGCGCTCGAGTACGGCGTGGGTGAAGTGCCTGCCAGCGTGCGTTCGTACCTGGAGCCGATCTTCTTCTACGCGATGAGCTGCGAGCTGCGTGCCGCCCGCGGCAAGGTGTTCGACCACAGCCCCGAGATTCGTCGCTACATGGGCATCGAGCAGTACTAGGTACCGGGAAAAGTATTCACCTTCGATTCGCAAGCGAACAGCGTGCGTAAAAAGCGGGCCGCGCCGGTGGGTTTCCGGCGCGGCCCGCTTAGTATCGCGCATAGATTCGCAAGGTTGCGGCAGCCAGCGGCTTACTTGGCGTCGTGGGCCTCGGCGTCCCACCAGTCGAGCTGGGCGATGTTGTCGCGGATGTGCTGGCAACTCTTGTGGAAGCCCTCGAGCTCGTGCTCGGACAGGTCCAGCGTGTAGACCTCCTCGACGCCCTCGGCACCGATCACGCACGGCAGGGAGGTGAAGATGCCCTCCTCGCCATACTGGCCGGTCATAAGCGTAGAGGCCGAAAGCACGGCATGCTCGTTATGCAGCACGGCAGCGCAAACGCGCGCGGCGGAGTTGGCGACGGCGTACTCGGTGCACTGTTTGCCCTGGTAGGTTACGTAGCCGCCCTTGCGCGCGAGCTCCTCGACCTCCATGTGGTCAAAGGCGTACTTGTCGGGGTTCTCGGCCTGAAGCTCGTTAAGGCTCTTGCCGGCGATGGTTGCGGCCTTAAAGGCGGCCAACTGGCTAAAGCCGTGCTCGCCGATCATGTAGGCGTCGATGGACTTGGGGCTCACGCCGACCTTCTTGGAGATCTCGGTGCGCAGGCGGGCGGAATCCAGGCCGCAGCCCGAGCCGATGATCTTCTTGGGATCGTAGCCGGTCAGGTGCCACAGCTCGGTGCACACGACGTC
>USLO01000134.1 GCA_900555515.1 uncultured Collinsella sp. | reverse complement strand
AAAAGAGTAGGTGGCGCATAGCGTCTTGTAAATCATGCGGGGTCAACTCTACCAGATGATTTTTCTAGGACGGGGGCAATTTTGCACCTCGGCTTGATTCGTTTGCCGCGAAATGCGCCTATCTACTACGTTTAACCGATTACCCTCAACCATACCGAATTTCGCGAAATAAAAACCGCAGGTAAACGGCTTGCCGATTTTCGGAAAACCCAGGCATGGTCGACCTATACGGTTCAAACGTAGTAGATGGGCCGTTTTCATGGCGCAGCCCCAAAACAGTCTTTTAGGACGGGTGGTATCCTTGGTAGCTCTGTGCTGCAAACGCACCTCAAACACAAGGAGTCCCATGGATCTTATCGCCCAGCTCGCCCGCGAGCTCAACCTTAAGGCTGACAACATCGAGGCAGCCGTCAAGCTCATCGACGAGGGCAACACCATCCCCTTTATCTCGCGCTACCGCAAGGAAGCAACGGGCGGCATGGACGACGTTGCCCTGCGCGCACTCGACGAGCGCCTGTCTTACCTGCGCAATCTTGAACAGCGCAAAGAGGACGTCATTCTGCTCATCGACGTCCAGGGCAAGCTCACGCCTGAGCTCGAGCAGCAGATTCGCGAGGCCACGCAGCTCCAGCGTGTCGAGGACCTCTACAAGCCCTACCGCAAAAAGCGCATGACCCGCGCGCAGAAGGCCCGCGAAGCCGGCCTGGAGCCGCTCGCCAACATGATCATCATGCAGGCCTCGGCCAAGGGCAGCGCACTCGACGCCGCCGCGGCCTACGTCAACGAGAAAGCCGGCTTCGACACGCCCGAGAAGGCGCTCGCCGGCGCGGCGGACATCGTGGCCGAGACGGTGGCCGAAGACCCCGAGAACGTCGCCGACCTGCGCGCCTTTACGCAAAACACCGCAGACATCGTCGTCGAGGCCACCGACCCCACCGAGAAGACCCCCTACGAGCCGTACTACAGCTATGATGAGCCGCTGCGCCGTATACCCAACCACCGCGTGCTGGCTATCGACCGCGGTGAGCGCGAGGGCAAGCTCCGCGTGCGCGTGAACGTCGACGGCGCCGCCGCCACGGCACGCCTCGGCAGCCGTTGGCCCCGACGCCAGGGCGTCTTCGCGCCCGTCTTTGACGCCGCCATCGCCGACGGCTACAAGCGCCTCATGGCCCCCTCGCTGGAGCGCGAGGCCCGCGCCAAACTCACCGTTCGCGCCCAGACCGAGGCCATCAACGTCTTTGCCAAGAATCTCGAGGGTCTACTCTCGGCACGCCCCGTGCGAGGCGCCCGCGTGCTCGCGCTCGACCCGGGCTACCGCACTGGCTGCAAGGTCGCCGTCATGGACGAGACCGGCAAGCTGCTCGACCACGGCGTGGTCTACCCCACCAAACCGCGCCACGACGTCGCCGGCACTAAGCGCGAGCTCGCCCGCCTCGTCAAGAAGGACGACGTCAACACCATCGTCATCGGCAACGGCACCGCCAGCCGTGAGACCGAGGAAGTCGTCTCGGAGTTCATCGCCGAGCAGGCGCCTGGGCTGCGATACACCATCGTCAACGAGGCCGGCGCGTCGGTGTACTCCGCCTCCGAGCTCGCCAGCCAGGAATACCCCGACCTGGACGTCACCGTGCGTGGCGCCATGAGCCTGGGCCGCCGTCTACAGGACCCGCTGGCAGAGCTCGTCAAGATCCCGCCCCAGTCCATCGGCGTTGGCCAGTACCAGCACGACCTTGACCAGGCCGAGCTTTCGCGCACCCTGGGCCACGTGGTGGAGGACGTCGTCAACCGCGTAGGCGTCGACGTGAACACCGCGAGTGCAAGCCTGCTGGGATACGTCTCGGGCATTACGTCGAGCGTGGCGAAGAACATCGTGGCGTACCGCGAGGAAAACGGCGCCTTCACCGATCGCCGCCAGCTTAAGAAGGTCCCCAAGCTGGGACCCAAGGCATATCTCAACGCCGCGGGCTTCCTGCGCATTAGCGGCGGCAAGAACCCGCTCGACGCGACAAGCGTCCACCCCGAGAGCTACGAGGTGGCCACGGCCGTCCTGGAGCGCGCCGGCGTTGCTGCCAGCGAGCTCAGCCGCGGCGGCGTGCCCGACATCGAGCGCCGTCTGGGCAGCATCTCGACGCTGGCAAGCGACCTGGACTGCGGCACCCTGACGCTCATCGACATTGTCAACGAGCTCAAGAAGCCCGGCCGCGATCCGCGAGACGACGCGCCCGAGGTGGTCTTTAGCCGCTCAGCGCTTTCCATCGACGACCTGGAGCCCGGCATGGAACTCAAGGGCACGGTGCGCAACGTTGTGGACTTTGGCGCCTTCGTCGACGTGGGCGTGCACCAAGACGGCCTCGTACACATTTCGAAACTCGCCGATCGCTTCGTGAAGCACCCGAGCGACGTGGTGCGCGTGGGCGACACCGTGAACGTATGGGTGGAAAAGGTCGACCGCGACCGCAAGAAAATCTCCCTCACCATGGTGCAAGGGAAATAAACGATAAAAGGCCAGCGGATGTGCTAAACGCTACGAGCATTTAGCAGGATTCAAGCAGGCAACGCATTAGCAGCCTTTCAGCGCAGCCATCACGTCGGCGATGGCGTAGAGCGAGCCGAAGCAGCACACCACACCATCGGGGCCGGCGGCTTCAACGGCGCCCTCAACCGCATTGGCAATCGACGGACAGGCCTGCACCTGCAGGCGCTGCACGCAGTAGTCGTGCACTCCCTCGAACTCGAGCTCGCGCTCGCGAATGGCACAGGCCAGTTCGTCGGCATGCAGCGCGCGCTCGTTTTCGGGCGGCTCGGCGCAGAAGTATCGCGCCGCCAGCGGCAGCGTGGCATCGATCATGGCCTGGTAATTCTTGTCGCGCAGCACGTTCATCACGAACGTCACGCCACCCTGCGGGAAATACTCACGCAGGCTCGCCGCCAGCACATTGGCGCCTTGCTCGTTGTGGCCGCCGTCGACAATCACCGTGGGATTGTCGCGCACCACTTCGAAGCGGCCCTGCCACACCGTGGCCTCGAGACCTGCCTTAATGGCCTCATCGGAAATCTCAAACCCACGTCCGCGCAGCACGCGGGCAATTTCGATGGCCATCACGGCATTGTTCGGCTGGTAGGTGCCCGCAAGCTTCAGGCGCACATCGGTGAAGCCGTCGTAGGAAAACACCTGGTGCAAACCTTCCGCATACGCATGAATGCGACCGAAGCGCGGCACACTCACCGGTGCGCCCACCTCGCGAACGCGCTGCATAATAACGGCCTCGGCTTCGGGCTTCTGCTTGTAGCTCACCACGGGAATGCCAGCCTTGATGATGCCGGCTTTTTCGTGCGCGATTTTGGCGATGGTATCGCCAAGCACGTGCGTGTGGTCGAGCGCAATCGAGGTAATGGCGCACACCTCGGGCACGACGACATTCGTGGAGTCGAGCCTGCCGCCCAAGCCCACCTCGAGCACCACCGCTGTGCAGCCGACCTGCGCAAAGTGCAGCAGCGCCGCCGCCGTGATAAGCTCGAACGCCGTAGGCTGCTCGTCCATCTGCTCGGCCGCTTCGCGCACCTCGAGCGCCACAGCGAGCAAATCTTCATCGGAAATATCCTCGCGGTTCACCTGGATGCGCTCATTGAAGCGCAGAACATACGGCGAAGTAAACAAACCAACCTTGTAGCCCGCCGCTTGCAGAATGCCCGCGGTGAACGCGCACGTCGACCCCTTGCCGTTCGTGCCTGCCACATGCACGATGCGCAGGCGATCTTGCGGGCGGCCCAGGCGCTCGAGCAGCTCTTCCGTACGATGCAGCCCCAGGCGAACGTCGCGCCACGCGCCTTGCTGCAGGTACACTTTCGGGTCGAATTCTTCAGTCATGCATTAGTTCCTTTTTAAAATCGCTTTCGCTGCGTCGCGCTCAAGCTGGGCTGCGTGCGCAACGGGCCGTCGATGTTCATTTCGGCACTTATTTTAAAATGAAAGCACCGTTAGGTGAGCGCATAGCGAGCCAAAGGCGAGCGGTAGCGAACCATGGCTCATCACGCACGCAGCCCAGCCCGAGCGCGGCGCTCTCCCCCTACCCTTTCAGCAGCTCGCCCAAGCGACGAAAATCGGCTTCGATGGCGACCTGCTTCGTGGGGTCGTACAGCGCCGCCGCAGGGTGATACACGGGGAACACCTTGAAGCGCCCCGCCATGGTCACCTGTCCATGCAAGCGCGTAATGCCGCGTTCGGTTTTCAGAATGAACTTCGTGGAGAAGTTGCCCATGGTCACGAGGAATTCCGGCCCGATGGCGCGCACTTGATCGCGCAAATACGGCGTGCACGTGACAATTTCATCTGGATGTGGGTCACGATTCGACGGCGGGCGACACTTCAGCACGTTAGCGATGAACACCTCATCGCGCGAAAGGCCCGCAAGCGCCAGCAAATCGGTAAGGTAATGCCCCGCGGCTCCCACAAACGGACGCCCCTGCAAATCTTCGTTTTTGCCAGGCGCCTCGCCAACGAGCATCACGCGGGCGGCGGGGTTGCCAAACCCCGGCACCACATTCGTGCGGCCTTCGCACAAAGCGCACCGGCGGCACTGGCCAATAACGCCTTCGATATCGGCCAGAAGCTGGGCGGAATCCTCGCCTTCCTTCGCCTGCACCGTTGCAAAATGGCTGTTCACTATAGCCATGGCGCCCTCGCCTTCTTTAGCGCGTGTAAACCTTAGGCATGCGCAAGCCGAACGCGCAGCACAGCTCATGCGGAATGGTTCCGATTTGTTCCGCCATGTCGTCGATTGAGATGCGCGCGCCACC
>USLO01000133.1 GCA_900555515.1 uncultured Collinsella sp. | reverse complement strand
CTGCAGGCTTCGGCGGACTTTATCGCAGGTGGACGATTCGGTCACGAAAAGAAGCCGGCGCAGCGCCTGTTTAAGCAAGGCCTGTACAGCTATATCGCGAGCGATGCCCACAACGTGGGCCACTACGATTGCCTAGCAAAAGCACGCGCGAAGTTTAGCGTGGGAGCTCATTTCCGCTAAAATTTTTCCCCAACGTTCGCATCGAATGAAGGGGCAGCTATGGATATCCAACTTAAGACGGGTTGCTTTGAGGACGCGGCGCTGGTGCGCCGCGTCGTTTTTATGGACGAACAGGGCTACGAAAACGAGTTTGACGCTATCGACGAGGCCCCAAGTTGCATCCACGTGACGCTTTATGTTGACGGCGAGCTCGCGGGCTGTTCGCGCGTGTTTCCCGAGGAACTCGAGCGTGTGGCCGACGCGGAGGCCCCGGTGTCGCCGGCGTGCGACTTGGACGAAGGTGTCGCGGCGGGGGAGACATACATTATGGGCCGCGTTGCGGTGCTATCCTCAATGCGTCGCCGCGGTCTGGCGAGCAAGATTGTCGAGGCCAGCAATGCTGCTGCACGCGATGCTGGCGCCAAGCTCATAAAGCTGCATGCGCAGGAGTACGTGCTGCCGCTCTATGCCAAGGCCGGCTACACGCAGATCGCGCCGGTGGACTACGAAGACGAAGGTCAGCCCCACGCCTGGATGGCCAAGCGCATGGGCGACAGATAGGGACGTTCCTTTTCTGCCGGCAGTCGGGGACACTCCTTGGCAATCGACGCACGGGTATTCCAACATACAGTTTTTCGATTCCGTATGTATATATGCGCGCTAATAGGTTATAAAATCTAAGTCTGAACATAGCAGGTCTGCGATGCGGCTCGGGCAACCGGGCCGTTTTTGCGGGCAGGGGTAGCGCGAAAGGACTGCACATGCGTCAATTTAAGACCGAGAGCAAAAAACTGCTCGACCTCATGATCAACTCCATCTACACCAATAAGGAAATCTTCCTGCGCGAGCTTATCTCCAACGCGAGCGATGCCGTCGACAAGCTCAACTTTAAGAGCCTTCAGGATCCGAGTGTCAAGCTCGACCAGGGCGACTTGGCCATCCGTGTTTCCTTTGATAAGGACGCCCGCACCATCACTATTTCGGATAACGGTATCGGCATGACCGCCGAGGAGCTCGAGCGCAACCTGGGCACCATCGCCCATTCCGGCTCCGAGGAGTTTAAGACCGAGAACGCCGAGCAGCAGGGTTCCGATGTCGACATCATCGGTCAGTTTGGCGTGGGTTTCTACTCCGCCTTTATGGTCGCCAGCCACGTGAAGGTCGTCAGCCGCGCTTATGGCGAGGATACCGCCCACGTTTGGGAGTCCGACGGCCTTGAGGGCTACACCATCGAGGATGGCGAGCGTGCTGAGCACGGTACCGATGTCATCCTGACGCTGCGCGAGAACGAGAAGCTCGATGCCGATGGCGAGGCCGAGACCTACGATCGCTTCCTGACCGAGTGGGGCCTCAAGAGCCTGATTCAGCAGTACAGCAACTATGTGCGCTACCCGATCCAGATGATGGTGAGCAAGAGTCGCCAGAAGCCCAAGCCCGAGGACGCCGGCGACGACTATAAGCCCGAGTACGAGGACTATCAGGAGCTCGAGACCATCAACTCCATGACGCCGATCTGGAAAAAGCGCAGCTCCGACGTTGAGCAGAAGGATTACAACGAGTTCTATAAGTCCACGTTCCACGACTTTGACGATCCCGCGCGCACTATCAGCTTCCATGCCGAGGGTACGCTTGAGTACGATGCACTGCTGTTTGTGCCGGGTCGCGCCCCGTTCGATCTGTACAGCAAGGACTACGAGAAGGGCCTGGCGCTCTACAGCTCCAACGTGCTGATTATGGAGAAGTGCGACGACCTGCTGCCCGACTACTACAACTTTGTGCGCGGTGTTGTGGACTCTGCCGACGTGACGCTCAATATTTCGCGTGAGACGCTGCAGCAGAACCGTCAGCTCAAGGCCATTGCCAAGCGTGTGGAGAAGAAGATCACCGCCGATCTCGAGGACATGCGCGACAACGACCGCGAGGCCTACGAGAAGTTCTTTGAGAACTTTGGTCGCGGTCTTAAGTACGGCATCTACTCGAGCTACGGCATGAAGGCCGATGAGCTCGCCGACCTGCTGCTGTTCTGGTCTGCCAAGGAGCAGAAGATGATCACCCTTGCCGAGTATGCCAAGGGCATGCCCGAGGGCCAGAAGGCAATCTACTATGCCGCCGGCGATTCGCGCGAGCGTCTGGCCAAGATGCCCGTCGTGAAGGGCGTGCTCGACCGCGGCTACGATGTACTGCTGCTGACGCAGGACGTGGATGAGTTCACCTTCCAGGCCATGCGTGAGTACGTGGCTGCCGATATGCCCAAGGTCTACGAGGATGACGCTGCTCGCGAGGCTGCCGAGAAGGCAGTTGCCGATGGTGCCGAGCCTGAGGTCGAGGATCGTCACCTGGAGCTTAAGAACGTCGCGACCGGCGATCTTGACTTGGCGACCGATGACGAGAAGAAGGAGGCCGAGGACGCCACCAAGGAGAACGAGGACCTCTTTAACGCCATGAAGGAGGCGCTCGGCGACAAGGTCGAGAAGGTTGCCGTCTCCGCGCGCCTGACCGATGCCCCCGCCTGCATTACCACCGAGGGCCCGCTTTCGCTCGAGATGGAGAAGGTGCTCCAGAAGGGTCCCGAGGGTACGCCCGACGGTATGCCCAAGAGCCAGCGCGTGCTCGAGCTCAACGCCAAGCACCCGGTCTTCGCCAAGCTCGTCGCTGCCCAGAAGGCGGGCGATGCCGACAAGATCAAGCAGTACTCCGGCCTGCTCTACGACCAAGCCCTGCTCGTCGAGGGCATTCTCCCCGAGGACCCCGTAGCCTTCGCGGCAGCTGTTTGTAACTTGATGTAGTTAGGTAGTTACGCGGTTTTACCAAACCGCGTAACAGCTCGACGCTGCAAACGCCCCTAAGCGGCAATCTGACGTTCAATCGTCGGTCGCGTACCGAAGTACGCTTCCCTCCTCTTTCACGTCACCTTGCTCGCTTAGGGGCGTTCTCGCTGACTTATGCTCAACCAGCGACGCTTTCGTGGTCCTAAGTAGTCATTGGGGACGTTCTTGTTTGACTAGTCGTTTAAGAACGTCCCCAATGACTAGTTGGATTGCTAGTTTGTGCGGGTTGTGGTTTTGGGAGCTGCGGGAATTTAAGATACTGTACAACTGTACGTTAAATCATCTTCGTAGTATATTGCTACCCGCAAAACTCAGCACCATTGTGCCGCGAGGCACTAAAGCGTCTACGTACAATGGTTGTCGATAGTACGATTCGATTCAACGACAGGATGGATGGTCCAAGCGTGAGTCTCGGCAGCAAACTATCCAACGCAAAGGTCTCCTTTGCGATATTTAAGCGCGACATTAAGCGACTGCTTATGAATCCCGTCGCCCTGGTGGTCACCCTGGGCGTGTGCGTCATTCCCTCGCTGTATGCCTGGTACAACATCGTTGCAAACTGGGATCCGTACGGAAATACCCAGGGCATTAAAATCGCCATCGCCAACAACGATCAGGGCACCCAGAACGACCTAGTGGGAGAGCTCAACGCAGGCGATAAGGTGGTCGACCAGCTCAAGGAGAACGACCAGCTTGGCTGGACCTTCGTCGACTCGGCGGCAGATGCCAAAGAGGGCGTCGAAAGTGGCGAATACTATGCTGCCATCGTGATTCCCAAGAACTTCTCCGACAATCTCGTCTCGATGCTCGACGGCAATTACCATCAGCCGAAGCTCACCTATTACGTCAACGAGAAAAAGAGCGCCATTGCGCCCAAGGTCACCGATACCGGTGCCAACACCATCGAGGAGCAGATCAACTCGGAGTTTGTCTCCACGGTGGGCGAGACCGTCGCGGGCATTGCCAAAGATGCTGGCATCGACCTTAAAGACAAGGCAACCCAGACCCAGGATTCGCTGGCGGGCTCGGTGTCCGAGGCGTCTGATACCCTGGGCGAAGTACGTGATTCCATCGGCGACATGAACACCGCCATCGACAAGACAAGCAGCTCGATTGCTTCGGCCGATGCTGCGTTGGCGGGCCTGCAGGGACAGGCGCCTTCGCTAACGCAGGCAATCGCTCAGGGTAATGATCTGCTGGGCGAAGCTCGCACCACGGCTGGCAAGTCCATCACCTCGCTCTCCAAGGCACTTTCGGAGGGCAGCATCGTGCTGAGTAAGACATCGGCTTCTGCGTACGCCGCGATTGGCAGGCTTACCGGTACGGTTACGTCCACGACCACTCGAATCGACAACTCGCTCGAATCCCTTCAGGCGACGATTGACCACAACAGCGCTGTCATCGAGCGCCTGCAGATTCTCGTTAACGATACGTCGACGGGATCGGAGAACGCCGATGCGCTCATCGCGTCGACCATCAATTCGCTTCGCGAGCAAAACCAGAAGCTGCAGAGCATTAAGGATGGCCTTTCTGCACAGTCGAGCGCCATGGCAAAAGACGCTACGGCAATCTCGAACGCGAGTTACGCACTCAACACGGCAATTCAGACCGGTACGGCTAACCTCGGTCAGGCTCAGACCGATCTGGGGCAGAACGCGCTGCCGAAGGCTTCGAGCGCGCTTGACTCCTTTGCCGCCGTTTCGGGCGATTTGACCGGCATTGTATCGGGTATGACCCCCACGATAGCGAGCGCGCGCGGCACGCTGGCGCAGCTCGACGCCACGCTCAAGCAGGCAAAGACCACGCTGTC
>USLO01000132.1 GCA_900555515.1 uncultured Collinsella sp. | reverse complement strand
TCGGCGCAGATCTTCTGGATGACCTTGCCGCCGGAGCCGATGACCTCGCGGATCTTGTCGGGGTTGATCTTCATCTGGATCATCTTCGGGGCGGAATCGGCCAGCTCCTTGCGCGGCTCGGCGATCGCCTTGAGCATGATCTCATCGAGGATCTGGAAGCGGGCCTCGCGCGTCATGCGGAACGCCTCCTTGACGATCTCGTGCTTGAGGCCGTCGTTCTTGAGGTCCATCTGGATGGCGGTGATGCCCTGCTTCGTGCCGGCGACCTTGAAGTCCATCTCGCCGTGGAAGTCCTCAACGCCCTGAATGTCGATGAAGGTGGTGAAGTCGTCGCCGTCCTGGATCAAACCGCAGGAGATGCCGGCGACCGGCGCCTTGATGGGCACGCCGGCGTCCATGAGTGCGAGCGTGGAGCCGCAGATGGAGCCCTGGGACGTGGAGCCGTTGGACGAGAGCACCTCGGACACCACGCGGATGGCGTACGGGAACTCCTCGACCGGCGGGATGACGCACTGCAGCGCCTTCTCGACGAGGGCGCCATGGCCGTACTCGCGGCGGTTGGTGCTGCGGGCGGCGCGGGCGTCGCCGGTGGAGTACGGCGGCATGTTGTAGTGGTGCATGAAGCGCTTTTCTTCCTCTTCCCAGATGGTGTCGAGCTTCTGGGCCATGGACAGCGTCGCGAGCGTGGCGATGGACAGCACCTGCGTCTGGCCGCGGGTGAACAGGCCAGAGCCGTGCACGCGCGGGATCACGCCGACCTCAGCATCGAGCGGGCGGATCTCGTTCATCTTGCGGCCGTCAACGCGGTGACCGGCGAGCAGCCACTTCTTGACGATCTTTTTCTGCATCTTGTAGAGGATCTCGTCCATGTACTGCATCATGTCCGGGTGCTCCTCTTCATATTTTGCCTGCACGGCGGCGATCCATTCATTCACGCGCGCCTCGCGCACGTTCTTGTCGTCGGTGTCCATGCAGTACTCCATGGCCTCCATCTCGTTGGCGCACAGGAGGTCGAACAGCTCCTCGTCGAAGGAGGCGTGCTCGTACTCGAACTTCGGCTTGCCGATCTCGCTGACCATCTTGTCGATGAGGTCGAGCACGGGCTGCAGATGCGCATGCGCCTGCACGATGCCCTCGTACATGACGTCGTCCGGCACCTGATCGGCCTCGGACTCGATCATGACGATCTTCTTGTGGGTGGCGGCGATGGTGGTGATCATGCGGTTGGTCTTGCGCTGCTCCTGCGTGGGGTTGAAGAGGTACTTCTCCCCGTCCCAGCCGAGGACGATGCCGGCGATGGGGCCGTTGAACGGCACGTCGGAGATGCTCACCGCGGCGCTCGCGCCGATCATGGCGGTGATCTCCGGGCTGCAGTCGCGGTCGACGGACAGGACCTCGCAGGCGATGATGACGTCGTTGCGCAGGTCGCTCGGGAAGAGCGGGCGCATCGGGCGGTCGATCAGGCGGCTGGCGAGCACGGCGGGCAGGCTGGGCTTGCCCTCACGGCGCATAAAGCTGCCGGGGATGCGGCCGACGGCGTAGAGCTTTTCGTTGAAGTCGACGGACAGCGGGAAGTAATCCACGCCGTCTTTCGGGCGGGCGGAGGCCGTGCAGGTGACGAGCACGGTCGTCTCGCCGTAGCTGACGAGAACGGCGGAGTTGCACAGCTCTGCGAGTTTGCCGGTCTCCATCACGAGGGGACGGCCTTCATACTCGATCTCGTAGCGCTTGTAGTTGGGGAACTGCTTGTGCGTGGTGATGATCATGGGTTCTGGTGCTCCTTTCTTTTGTTGGCGGAAACGCCAGAGCCAGCACTTGCATCCGCGTCCCATGCGCGATGGGGCGCAGATTCAAATACTGGGCAGCGGCGCTCCCGAAAATGGGCTGCCGGGGCGAACGAAAAAAGCAGGGGGACAATATGAAATTATCCCCCTGCGTTCAAACGTTCATACCCTTCGGAAAAGCCGAACTTACTTGCGGATGTTCAGCTTTGCAATGATCGCACGATAACGCTCGATGTCCTTCTTGGCGAGGTAGTCGAGCAGACGGCGGCGCTTACCGACCATCTTGTACATGCCCAGACGGCTGTGCTTGTCGTTCGGGTGCACCTTCAGGTGCTCGGTGAGCTGGTGGATGCGCTCGGTAAGGATGGCGATCTGGACCTCCGGAGAACCGGTGTCGCCCTCGTGCGTCTTGTTGGCTTCGATGACTGCGGTCTTTTCAGCTTTGGTGATCATGGTGATAACTTCCTTTCTTTGTTTTCGTATCCGCTGGCGCAGAACCGGGCGGAAAGGCACCGCTGCAAAGCGGCCAAGCCCCGGATCCGGGCACATGGACTGTTTTACAATACCACACCCCGTGGCACTTGTAAAGAGAAATCTTTCTTAATTCGCGCCCGGCAGCGAGATGATCGTACCGCTGCCGCCGGTGACGGTGGGCAGCTTGCCGTCCCACTTCTCAACGGTCTTGTTCTGGATGATCTGGTCGGTGAGCGAGGCGCTGACGGAGCGGTTGGCCTCGGCTTCCGCCTCCGCGCGGATCTTGGTGGCCTCGGCCTCCGCTTCCGCGTTCGTGATGGCGGTCTGTTTTTCGGTCTCGGCCTTGAGCAGCTGCTGCTGCGCGACCTGCTTTTCCTCGATGGCATTGATGAACGCGTCCGAGAAGTCAAAATCGATGATGTTCACGTCCGTGACGTACAGCCCAGCGTCGTTGAGCTTGGCATTGAGCTGCTCGACCAGCCCCTCGGAGATGAGCACACGGTTCGTGACGCTCTCCTCGGCGGTGTAGACGGCGGTGATCGCCTTGAGCACCTCGTTGACGGCCGGCACAACGAGCACGGTCTCATAGTTTGCGCCGATGTTCTTATAAATACTGTAGCTCTTGGCCGTGTCGACGCGGTAATTGATGGCCAGCACCGTCTGCACGCTCTGCAGGTCCTTGGAAAACGCCTCGGTCTGCACCTCGAGCTTCTGGATGCGGTTGTCGATCTTCACGACCTTCTGCACGAACGGCGCCTTGAAGTGGATGCCTTCGGCCAGCACACCCTCCTTGACCTTGCCGAGTGTGACGACGACGCCGGTGTGACCCGCCTGCACGATGGTGATCGAATTGAGCAGGACGATGAGCACGGCCAGTACGATCAGCGCAGGGCGGAGGATCTTTTTCACGGTTTCACTGCGCACGGGCGAGGTTTTCATGTGCGGTTCTCCTCTCTGTTTCTGGTTTTTGTACTTTGTGCCCATTTTACTGGACAGACCGTATCTCTGTCAACAAAAACCGCACACAGTGTGCAGAAAAATCCCGCCGCCGTCTCATCGGACGGAGGCGGGACAAACCCGTTTTTATTTTGCGCCCTTGCCGTGGGCGGCCTTCATGCGGCGCTCATGGTCGAGAATGCGCTTGCGGATGCGCAGGCTCTTGGGCGTGACCTCAAGCAGCTCGTCGTCCGCGAGGAACTCCAGGCACTGCTCCAGACTCAGCTTGCGCGGCGGCACGAGGCGCAGCGCGTCGTCGGAGCCGGCAGCGCGGGTATTGGTCAGCTGCTTTTTCTTGCAGACGTTGACGGTGATGTCCTCCTGCTTCGGCGACACGCCGACGACCATGCCGGCGTACACGGGCACGCCCGCGCCGATGAACAGCTGGCCACGCTCCTGCGCGTTGAACAGGCCGTAGGTGATGCTCTCGCCGGTCTCGAACGAGACGAGCGAGCCGGTGTTGCGGCGGCTGAGGTCGCCCTTATAAGGGGCGTAGCTGTCAAAGACGGAGGCCATGATGCCCTCGCCCTTCGTATCGGTCAGAAACTCGTTGCGGTAGCCGAACAGGCCGCGCGCCGGCACGAGAAACTCCAGCCGCGTGCGCTTGCCGATGGGCTCCATCTGCTGCAGCTCGCCCTTGCGGGCGCTGAGCTTTTCGATCACGGCGCCGACGGCATCGGCCGGCACATCGGCGACGAGGCGCTCAATGGGCTCGCACTTCTGGCCGTTGATCGTCTGATAGAGCACACGCGGGGGCGAGACCTGGAACTCATAGCCCTCGCGGCGCATGGTCTCGATGAGGATGGACAGCGACATCTCGCCGCGGCCGGCGACGTTGAACGAATCCGTCGCGCCCTCGAGATCGGTCACGCGCAGAGACACGTCCTTGAGTGTCTCGCGGTAGAGCCGCTCGCGGATCTGGCGGCTGGTGACGAACTTGCCCTCGCGGCCGGCAAACGGGCCGTCGTTGACGGAGAAAGTCATCTCCATCGTGGGCGCGGAGATCTTCACGAACTCGATCGGCTCAACGCAGGTCGGCGCGCAGATCGTATCGCCGATGGTGATGTCGCCGATGCCGGACATGGCGATGATGCTGCCGGCCTCCGCCTCCGTGACGGGCACGCGCTGCAGGCCCTCGAACTCGTACATCGACACGGCCTTGGCCTTCTTGGCCGGGGCGTCCGGCTGGTGGTAGTTGCACACGGCGATCTCCTCGTTCTGGCGGATGACACCGCGCTCGATGCGGCCGATGGCGATGCGGCCGACGAACTCATTGTAGTCGATGGACGACACGAGCATCTGGAACGGCGCGTCGACATTCTGTTCCGGCGCGGGGATATACTCCAGGATCGTCTCGAACAGCGGGCGCAGGTCCTTGCCCGGCACATCCGGGGAGTAGGACGCGGTGCCCTGCCGGCCCGAGCAGAAGAGCATGGGCGAGTCGAGCTGTTCGTCGGTCGCATTGAGGTCCATGAGCAGCTCGAGCACCTCGTCGATGACCTCGTGGATGCGCTGGTCGGGGCGGTCGATCTTGTTGATGACGAC
>USLO01000131.1 GCA_900555515.1 uncultured Collinsella sp. | reverse complement strand
GGCATTGGTCCCAAGTCGGCCCAGCGCATCGCCTATTACCTGCTCGAGGCCGATGCCGAGGAGGCCCGCCGCCTGGCCGAGGCCATCCTGGAGGTCAAGCAGGAGGTCCACTTTTGCAGCCGCTGCTTTAACTACGCCACGGCCGACGAGTGCTCCATCTGCCAGGACCCGATGCGCGATACCACTCGTATTTGCGTGGTGGGCGAGCCGCGCGACGTCCAGGCGATTGAGCGCACGGGCAGCTACCACGGCCTCTACCACGTATTGGGCGGCGTGATCAGTCCCATGGACAAGATTGGTCCCGAGCAGTTGCACATCCGCGAGCTGCTGGCGCGTCTGGGTCACGAGGATATCCATGAGGTCATCATCGCCACCAACCCCAACATCGAGGGCGAGACCACGGCGAGCTATCTGGCCCGTACCATCAAGCCGTTGGGCGTCGAGGTGTCGCGTCTGGCAAGCGGCCTTCCCGTGGGCGGCGACTTGGAGTATGCCGACGAGCTTACGCTTGGCCGCGCCATCGAGGCCCGTCGCGCGATTTAGGTGGCGAGTCTGCTCCTGCCGTATGTTTTCCTCACAGTTGCACGGGGTAGTCATAATTTCCCCGTGCGACTGTGAGTTTGTTGTGCAACAAAGATACTTCGTATCCGCTTATCGCATGGATGCTTCCGCTCGCATCCTTAATTTGCCCATTCGTTGCGCAACCTTTTGGGTTCGCTGATACACTCAAATATGGATTTGAATGAATGCGCCGCTTCTGAGCGGCGTGTTTTTGTTGGAGGAGAACGCATGCGGCCCGGTGGCACTCAGACAAAGCGCGGCGCCGCGGTGCGCATGCGACGCCGACTGGGCTTGGCGCCGCGGGCGTACGCACTGCTATCGTGCTCGCTGGTGCTGGTCATAGCTGGCGTTTCTGCCTATGGCATGACCGTGCCGTCCATGATGCAGGCGCATGCCGCACGCGAACCGCGCGTGGGGCATGAGGTCAAAAGTGATCTGGGTACCACGACTGGATATGCTTGGGCAAGTGTGGTCGCGCATATTGTGTTTGGCACCGACGATGCGGATGGCGCCGAGGCCCCGGACAACGAAGTCACGCTTGCCAATGGCAAAACCATCGTGCTCACCAACACCAAGATCATCGATCGGTTGTCCAACAATAGCGTGGCGGCAACGGTGAATAAGGTCGAGCAGCAGAAGGAGCAGGACGCCCAGCAGACAGGCAAGCCCGGTAGCTCGGATACTTCTGGCTCCGGCTCGGATTCATCGAGTTCGGGCGGCGGCTCTGGGCCGGGTTCCTCTACCGGAGGGTCTGGAAACGGCGGCTCGACGGGCGGCAACACTGACAACGATGCAAACTCCGGTGGCCTTTCTGCTGCTGAGGAAGAAAGCATTCACCGTTGGCTTGTGACTAAGTACAACATGCTCGACGGCTATGTCTCCCGTGCCAATGACGTGGTTTCGACCTATAACTCTACGGGAGATCCCAGGCCGTGCGACAGCCTGGTCGGGGAGATGTTTGTCATTCGAGCCGAGTTCGGTCGTCAGACATTCTCGCCCCGGTCAAAGTGGTATCAGCAGTATGCCAATCTGTGGGGCTGTTACACCAACCTATGTCAATGGGTCGGCCATTACGGCGATGATGACGTCGCGCTCGGTAACTTCAACAATAACGTGGCGGCGCTTGCCCTATGATGACCGATCTTGCATCCACCACACCACAATCGCTCGGTCGCGATCCCATGGTCGGCCTGCGCCTGGCGCGTGTCGACGGGTTTGAGCCGGCCATTGCGCTCGGTCAGGACGAACTGCCTGCCTATCTGCGTCGTTTTACGATGCTGTTTGCCGACGATGCCACCATGCGCCGCGGCGGTATCGGCCGCGTGACGCGTGCCGTCAACGCCCAAGGCGAGGCCGTGGCACTCAAGCAGCTCATCTTGCCGACGCGTGATGAGTTTGACGACGATGCAACTCACGAGGCGCTGGTCGCCAAGTTCAAGGCGGCGTTTCGCGAGGAATATGAATGCCATCGCGCCCTTTCGGGCCTTAAGGGCTTTCCCCGCCTCTATGGCTGGGGCGAGGTCGACGGCGTCCCCGCGATTGTCATGGAATGGGTCGAGGGCGAGACGCTCGCCCGCTTGCGTTTGCGACTCGCCGTGGACGATGCCGGACGCCTGTCGCCGCTTGTGGCGGCGCGTCTGGGTCGCGACCTGTTCGATCTGCTCTGCCGTATGAGCCTGGTGGGTGAGGGCTTTGTCCATCGCGATATCTCGCCCGCTAATATTATGGTGCGTACGGCGCGTCTAGCGCTTGACCGGCAGCTTGCCGAGGGCACCTTTGACCTGTGCCTGATCGACTTTGGCTCGTCGCTGGCGCTCGAGCCTGCGTCGGCCGTGGCCGGTACCGGCGGCAAGGCGTCGTTTACGGAGCGCTATGCCACGCTGCGTCGCGCGACGGTTGCCTATGCCCCGCCCGAGATGCTCACCGACGATATTCCCGACCTGCGCGCTTTGCGTATGTCGCCGGCGATCGACGTCTATGCCGCGGCAAGCACGGTTTACGAGCTCATTGCCGGCGTCGCGCCATACGAAGCCGCGCCGAGCACTTCGGGCACCTCGGGTTCGCGCAAAAAGACGCGCGACATCGCCAGCCCCTACCGTCTCAAGATGGACACGCGGCCCGACTATCCCATTGGTGCCCATGCGCCCGGTTGTGATTTGACTCAGCTGCTTCGTCGTGAGCCCGATGTGGCGCTCGCCGCGGCCGAGCAGGCCCAGCAGCTAGGGCTTGAGCCGGATTCCGAAGAGCTACGCGATGCGCTGGCGTTTGTCGATGCCCAGCTGTTCGACGTGGTGATGGCCTGTCTGTCCAGCCATCAAAAAGATCGTCCCGAGCCGGCGGCGGTCGAGGCGGCGCTCTCGGCGTTTTGTGACCACTATGCGCAAAATGTCGGTCGTTCGCTCCGCGGCGAGCCGCTCACGCCGTGCCCCATGGATGCGTCTGGCCGCGCGGTTCGTCGCGCGCTGATGGTCGGCGCGACGGTCGTCTGCGGCGTTGTTTGGGCTGTGGTCGTGGTTTCGGCCGCGCTGCTGGCGTCGGGCGCTCGCGTGACGGCGACTTTGGGATCGCTCGTGTGGTCTGGGTCGCTACCGGGTATTATTGCCGCACTGGCGTTGGCGCTGCCAGGCATAGCCGGCGTTGCCGCGGGGGCACTTGCGCGCGATCGGCGCTCGGGGTTCCTGCAGGGTGTGCTTGCGCTTTCTGCCTGCGAGGTTCCGGTGCTGGTTGTGGCTGCATGTAGCGTATTTTCCCAACGCGCCGTGATGGGCGGCCTTGTTTCCGCTCTGGTTGCAACCTATACGCTTACGTGGTTTTTGCTTGCGATGGGCTTTGCCTTTGAACTTCCCGTTTCGGCACCGCGACGCACAAAAGCCCAGATGGCGACTCCGCTTGCCGGTGGAGCCGCAGCTGCCCGTACTTTTGGCGGACCTGTCGAAGTATCGTCCGATTCTATTTCTACGACCAAGGAGGCCTAGGTCATGGCATCTCAAGTTGAGCTCACCCCATGCGGGGCCATGTTTGACATCTTTAAGCGCGCGGCGCATCTGAGCCATATCGAGCTGTGCGGCCTGGTGCTTTCGTCCCGTCCGCTCGCCGACGGCCGCAGCCCGCAGAGCCGGGCCGCCGATCGCTCTTGGGCTTCCCGCTTTATCGTTCGCGCGCCGGTCGGCACGCTTCAGCAGCGCTACTTTGCCGAATACGGTACCTCGGCTGCGCGCATTATGTCGCAACTGGCCCTGCGCCAGCGAAATCCCATGGACTCCACGGCTGTGATCAATATGGTGTGCGGTCCTGCAGGTGAACCGATGGTACGCGCGCTCGAAGAGTGCCACCAGGACACGAATCTCTATCGCAACGCGCTCGATCGCCTGTCCCAGGCGGCGGAACTCATGCCCGCCGAGCGCGCCGAGGCCGTGCTGGTGTTGTTTGTCGCTGTCGGTTGCTCGGCGGATGTACGGTCCTCGGTGAACTATGCCATCGACTACGCGCACGCGACCTGTGGCGGAGGAACATCCACGCCGCGTTCGCTTGGCATGTCGATGACCGCGGGCGAACGCGAACCCGCCCCGGCGCACCCCTTGGGCTTGCTGCGCGTACAAAACAGTTTTGTCGTGAGCGCCCCGCGCTGGATTCAGCCGAGTGAGCAGGGTGTTGAGATTGGCGCGCTGGCCACTGGTGAGGGCGATATTACCGACGTCGGCGACGATGTCTCGGCCCGCCATGCCCATATCTGGTGCGATGCTCAAAATATCTGGCACGTCGAGGACTTGTCGTCCACCAACGGAACCGTGGTGGTAAACGGGGCCACGCGCGTCTGCATTCAGGTCGAGCCCGGCCGTTCCGCCCAACTCAATCCCGGCGACGAGCTCAAGCTCGGCGAATCCACTACCTACGCCATTCTCTTCGGTGCCCTTTAGCCAGTCCTGCCAAATGGTCCCTCCGTTCCCAAGGGATCATTTTGCTCCCGGCAGTCACCCGAGGTAAACCTTTACCGCCCGCCTATATTTGCCGAAATTACACTTGACGGCGGGGTACAATAAACCCGCATGCGGATTTCCGTTGCGGGCGCTTCCCATCGCCGGGGCGTGCCCGGGAGCATCCGGCATGCGGCCTTTGCGGCGCTCGGTCATGTGCAAGACGGGCGGTCGGGCCTGTAGGGCGCATCAGCTGGCCCTCGCCTCGGCATGTCTTCTCTCCACGCCACGTACCTGCTGCTGAGCCTGCCTGCCAGATGATTGGAAGCAACAGCGTAAATCCCATCACGCCAACATCCCGGCGATC
>USLO01000130.1 GCA_900555515.1 uncultured Collinsella sp. | reverse complement strand
GCAGGTCTCGGGGGCGAGCGCCACGTTCATATCCTCGGTCTTGACGGTGAAGCCGTTGCCCGAGCGCACCAGCTGGGCATCGAAGAAGTTCATCTGCGGCACGCCGATAAAGCCGGCAACGAAGATGTTCGCGGGATGGTTGAAGACCTCCTGCGGGGTGGCGATCTGCTGGACGACGCCGTCCTTCATGACCACAATGCGATCGCCGAGGGTCATGGCCTCGGTCTGGTCGTGGGTGACGTAGATGAACGTGCCCTTGATCTCGTGGCGCAGCTTGATGAGCTCGGCACGCATCTGGTTACGCAGCTTGGCGTCCAGGTTGGACAGCGGCTCGTCCATCAGGAAGACCTTAGGATCACGCACGATGGCGCGGCCGATAGCGACACGCTGACGCTGGCCGCCCGAAAGCGCCTTGGGCTTACGGTCGAGGTACTCGGTGATACCCAAGATCTCGGCAGCGGAGCGAACCTTACGGTCGATCTCGTCCTTGGGGACCTTCTTGAGCTCAAGCGTAAACGCCATGTTCTCGTACACCGTCATGTTGGGGTACAGAGCGTAGCTCTGGAACACCATGGCGATGTCGCGGTCCTTGGGCGCCACGTCGTTGACCCGCTTGCCGTCGATGAACACGTCGCCCGAGGTAATGTCCTCCAGGCCGGCGACCATGCGCATCGTCGTGGACTTACCGCAGCCAGACGGGCCAACGAGGACGACGAACTCCTGGTCGTGAACGGTGAGGTTAAAGTCCTCAACAGCGAGCACGCCATCCTCGGTAACCTTGAGGTTGTGCTTCTTCTCCTCGGTCTTCTTCTTTTTGCCAAAGAAGCCCTTCTTTTTGGACTCGGTGTTGGGATACACCTTCTGAACATGTTTGAGAACGATCTCGGCCATGTCTTTACCTTTCGATATGCGGCACCATGTTGAGGGCGCCGCAGAAACTTGCAAAACAGTTACGGCATCAGCCCTTGACGGCACCTGCCACCACGCCGTCGATGATGTACTTCTGGCAGAGGATGTACATGACGACGATGGGGACAACGACCATCATGATGCAAGCCATCATGGGGCCGAGCTCGACGTGGCCGTAGCCGCCGCGGAAGTACTGGATCAAGATAGGAATGGTCTTGTACTTGGTGGAGTCGAGCGTAAGGTAGGGCAGCAGATAGTCGTTCCAGACCCACATGGTCTCGAGAATGCCGACCGAAAGATAGGTGGGCTTCATGATGGGAAGGACGATCTTAAAGAACACCTGGACCGGGTTGCAGCCGTCGATCATGGCCGCCTCCTCGATCTCGAGTGGGATGTTCTTTACAAAGCCGGCGAACATAAAGACCGCCAGGCCCGCGCCAAAGCCCAGATAGATAAAGCAGATGTTGAACGGCGTGTTGAAGCCAATGCGGTCCGCCAAATTGGACAGCGTGAACATGAGCATCTGGAAGGGCACGACCATCGAGAAGACGAACAGGTAATAGAAGAAGTTCGAGATCTTGCTGTTGACGCGCACTACGTACCAAGCACACATGGAGCAGCACACCAGAATCAGCACGACCGACGTGACCGTGATGATGAGCGAGTACATAAATGCCGAGGCAAAGCCCTGCTCGTTAAGGGCATGCATGTAGTTTGCGAGGCCGTTGAACGTCTCGGGCGTGAGCAGATCGAATGCCGTGGTGGTGCTGATTGCAGTTGCCTTTTTAAAGGAATTGAGCGCGATCATGAACACGGGGTAGATCCACGCGAGCGACAGGATCGTAAAGAAAATCGAGAGCGCGCGGTTGATAACCTTATCGCGTTTCATTACTGCTGCACCTCCTTGGACCTCGTGGCCTTAAGCTGGATCATGGAGATGGCCACGACCAGGATGCAGAAGATAACCGCCTTGGCCTGACCGATGCCCTGCCATGCGATACCGGCACGCGAATAGAACGTGTTGTAGATGTTCAGGGCGAGCATCTCGGTGGAGTGCGCGGGGGCGCCGCCGGTAAGGGCGAGGTTCTGGTCGAACAGCTTAAAGCCGTTGGTGATGGACAGGAACAGGCAGATGGTGATGGTCGGCATCAGGTTAGGGATCTTAACCTTCCAAAACGTCTGCCATGCCGTAGCGCCGTCGACCTTGGCGGCCTCGATGTAGTCGGACGGAATGGACTGCAGACCAGCGATGTAGATGATCATCATGTAGCCGACCTGCTGCCACAGGGTCAGGATGATAAGGCCCCAGAAGCCAGCAGCAGAGTTAAGGGCGATGAGCTGGGCGCCCACGTTGGAGAGCAGGCAGTTGATCAGAATCTGCCAAATGTAGCCCAGCACGATGCCGCCGATCAGGTTAGGCATAAAGAAGATCGTACGGAAGATGTTGGTGCCTTTGAGCGCCTTGCGGGTGAGCGCCTGCGCAATGGCCAGGGCGATCACGTTGATGAGCACCGTCGACAGGAAGGCAAACGCCACGGTAAAGAAGAACGACGTGGAGAACTGCGGATCGGACAGCGCGCGCACGTAGTTCTCGATACCGACAAAGTGCGCGTTACTAATGATAATAAACTGGCAGAACGAGAGATAGAAGCCCTGAATAAAGGGAATCACGAACCCGATCATAAACGCCAGGCACGTGGGCAACATAAAGAGCGGCCACCAGCGCTTGAGTGCTTTGCCCATAAAAGGGTCCTTTCAATATGTAGGGGGGCGGGCAAACCTACGTCTGCCCGCCCCCCTGTCGCTAATCAGATAGCTCGGGCAGCAACTGCTTACTCGGAAGCAGCCTTCTCGGTCTTCCAGCCATCGACGAAGGCGTTCTTGACGCCGTCCCACTTGCTGTTATCGGCAGCGTAGGCAATCAGAGCCTGCTTGAGGTTCTTCTTCCACTCCTCGGAGGGAATGTAGACGAAGTCCCAAGCGACGGTCTTCTTGCCGTCCTTGGCCATGGCAACGGCCTGCTGCGAGAAGACGTTGGTGGTCTCCTTGGCGCTCTTGAACGGAGCGGTCAGACCCATCTTGTCGGCGATGATGCTGGTCGGAGTGTCAGCGGTGACGCACCAATACATGAAGTCCTCGGTGGCCTTCTGGGCATCCTCGGAAGCCTGGGAACTGACGCACCAGTAGTTCTCGCCGCCGGAGCACAGGCCCTGGTTCTCCTCGCCGTCAACACCGATGTAGATGGGCATCATGCCAATCTGATCGTCGGTCATGCCGGCCTTGACGAGGTCAGAGTAGGCCCAAGAGCCGTTCTGGTAGAAGACGGCCTTGCCGGTTGCGAACTCGTTGGTGGCGTCGTCGCCGGTCTTGGAAGCAAGCTGCGAAGGATCGCAGGTGGAGTCGGTGATGTACAGGTCGAAGATCTGCTTGTAGTTGTCGAGGAACTCACCCTTGATCTCGTCGTCCTCCTGGTTGTGCTCCTTCTCAAACTCGTAGTAGAGCGGCATGTTGGCAAGGTGGGTGGTGTAGCGCCAGCTGGAGGAGTCGTCCATGCCGGCGGAAGTGAAGGCACCCTCAACACCAAGCTCGTCCTTGCGGGCCTGGATGTCGTCGGCACAAGCCTTCAGCTTGTCGAAGGAGTTGATGTCCTCAGCCTTGTAGCCAGCCTTCTCGAGCAGCTGCTTGTTGTAAATAATGCCGAAGCTCTCCTGAACCCAGTCGATGCACACATCCTTGCCGTCGGACTGCAGAGCCAGGGAGTCGTCAATGAGCTCACCGCGGAGCTTGGTATCGGACAGGTCGGCGCAGTAATCCTTCCAGTTCTTAAGACCGGTGGGGCCGTTGACCTGGAACAGGGTCGGAGCGGAGCTCTTGGACATCTCGGACTTGAGCTTCTCCTCGTAGGTGTTGGAGGCGGCGGTCACGATCTTGACCTCGACGCCCTTCTCCTTCTTATAGGCCTTGGCGATCTCCTTCCACTCCTTGTCGACCTCGGGCTTGAATTGGAGGAAGTAGACCTCGGCAGCGTCACCAGAAGCAGAGGAGCCGGAGCCGGCGGAGCCACCGCAGCCCACGAGACCCAGACCAAGAACCGCAGCCGCGGAACCAGCAAAGCCCAGGAACTGCCTTCTGCTCATTTCGTTCTTCATTACAATCCACCCTTTCACACCGTGGCGGCACCCTTTGCCGCCGCCTTCGGAGATTGGCTCGGGGACTTTGCCCCTTTTGCTGATTTGTACGATACGCTATTTGGCTACTTGTTTGAACAAGTATTACTAGAGCGGTAGAAAAACTTCGGTGAACGGTAATTTCAACTTGATACTTGACAAGTTTTGTATAAACAATTAATTGTTATCAAATGCAGAGAAAACGCCCGGTCAAGCCGATGCATCGTCGGTTTGACCGGGCGTTTTCGCTTTGAGGGCATGAGTCTCGTCAGGCTGCGAGCTAGCCGGCTATCGCTTGGAGTTGACGCGGTAGTGGAAGATCTCGGGATGCGTGCGGGCATGCGTGACCTCGAACAAGATGCCGTCCGAGGTGTACGACTGGCTCTCCATGACGGCAACGCAGTTGTATTTGCCGAGGTCAAGATAACTGCAGTCCTCATCGTTGGCAAGCTCGACACTCACCGTACGACGGCTCGCCATCACCTTGACGCCGCGTTTGTGCTCCAGATAGTCGTAAATTGATTTTGCGGCAATCTCGGGCGTCAGGCCCTTGGCGATCGACTCCAAAAAGTAACCATGGTCTACTTGGCGTGCATTGCCGTTAAGGCTTCGGACACGCACCACGCGAATCAACTCCTCGCCCACCTTAAAGCCCAGGCGACGAGAGAGTTGCTCAGTGCAAATCAAATGTTCAAAAGACTTGACCTCGGTCGATGCGACGGCATTGTTGCGCTTTGCAAATTCGCCAAACGACTCGACTTCCTCGAGTGCGCCCAGCATGTCGGTTTCGCCCTTGAGCCAAATAACGCGCACGCCCTTGCCGTGTATGGGCTGCACAAACATCTCGTCTGCCAGCATGCTCAAAGCGCGGCGGACGGTATTGCGCGTGCA
>USLO01000129.1 GCA_900555515.1 uncultured Collinsella sp. | reverse complement strand
CATGTGATCTCCTGTTACGTTATAGAGACGTGTGTTTGGAAACGATACACGGCGCAATATGATACCGCAGGCATATGTTGAGCGCGTAGCGATTGGTTTGCGGCGGTTGGGGCTTGCGCCGCCGTCGTGGCGTTTGCGCTGCTTGCGTGCGGCGTTGGCGGTGCTGCGGAGCTGTCGTTTGAGCGAGGGGACGGGGGTGCCCGTGGACAACATACAAGAGGAGTTTGGCGGCGAGCCCGTCGCGGCGTTCTCGATGTCGCATCCGGCTGTGCCGGCACTCTATATAGTGCTGACGCTGGGGCTCGCCATGTTCTCGATGCAGCCGGTGCTGATTGCGCTGTCGCTTGCGGGCGGGCTGGCGTATGGATTTGTGACGCGTGGGGCTGCCCGCACGCTGGGCGCACTCCGCTGGCAGCTGCCGGTGATTTTGATTATCGCGCTGGTCAATCCGCTGTTTAGCGCCTCGGGCTCGACGGAGCTGTTCCGTATTGGCATGCGCGCGGTGTATCTGGAAAGCATGGTATACGGCCTGTGCATGGGCGGGCTGTTTGTGGCGAGCGTGCTGTGGTTTGAGGCCGCGGCGTCGATGCTCGAATACGACAAGGTGCTCGCGCTGCTGGGCAATGCCGCACCGGTGATCGCGCTCATGATCTCGATGTGCATGAGGCTTATCCCGCAGTTTTTACGCCGCGGTCGTACGGTGCTGGCGGTGCAGGATGCGATTGATGTGCCGGGCCGCGCGCCCACCGATCCCGTGCGATCGCGCCTGCGGGCGTCGAGCGTGTTGATGGGCTGGGGCATGGAAGATTCGCTGGAGCGCGCGGACGCGATGCGCTCGCGCGGGTGGGGTGCCGCGACACGTCGTACGACGTATGCGCGGTATCGACTGGGGCGCAGCGACGTTGCCGCGCTGGTCGGGCTCGCGCTGTTTGGTGCCGCCGCGGTGGCCGTGGCGGCGACCGCGACGACGCAGTATTCGTTTTATCCGCAGCTCTCGGTGCCGGCGCCGTGGCCAGGCTATGTCGTGTACGCCGCCTGGATGGCGTTGCCTTGCGCGTTGCACGCGATTGATGAGAAGAGGTTTGGCTGATGGCTCGGTTTGATAGGAGCTCGGCGGCGGGTGTGGCATATGGCTCGGCCGCGCCGGCGATTGAGGTGCGAGGCCTTAGTTTTGCCTATCCCGGGGTCAAGGCACCGGTGCTCGAGGGGCTTGATTGGCGTGTTTCCCAAGGTGCGTTTGCACTGCTTGTTGGCGGTACCGGTTCGGGCAAGTCGACGCTGCTGTCGCTGCTCAAGCCCGAGATCGCTCCAGCGGGCGAGCGCACTGGCGATGCGCGCGTGCTGGGCGAGAACGTTGCCGACATGGACGTGCGGGCATCGGCAGAGCGCGTGGGTTATGTGTTTCAGGATCCCGAGAACCAGATTGTGTGCGAGACCGTGTGGCACGAGATGGCGTTTGGCCTAGAGAATCTGGGTGTGTCGCGCGACGAGATGCGCCGCCGTGTTGCCGAGACCAGCTATTTCTTTGGTCTGGAGGACTGGCTTCATCGTGATACCGATACGCTTTCGGGTGGCCGCAAGCAGCTGCTGTCGCTTGCCGCCGTCCTGGCGCTGCGCCCGCGCGTGCTGCTGCTCGACGAGCCCACGTCTCAGCTCGATCCCGTTGCCGAGAAGAATTTCCTGCACGCGCTGTTTCGTGTGAATCGCGAGCTGGGCTGCACGGTTGTTGTGGCGACGCATCAGCCGCGCCCAATGCTCGAATACGCGACGTGTGCGTACCGGATTGAGGACGGTCGCGTGCGCGAGGTGGCGGATATGGCTTCTTTGGGACGCCGAGAATCGCTGTTTTCCGATGACATGTTGGGGTGGGGTGCCATCCGATGTGCAAAAAACGGAGTATTCAGCAGGCGTGAGGACAATTTGGGCTCTCTGGAGCCGCCCGGGGACATATCGAGCGCGAAAAAAAGTTCGGAATTGGACAAATCGTCCAATTTTGTGGCGCAAACGTCGCTCGAAAACGGCTCGGAAGCTTTCCCGCGCACGGATGGAAGCAGAATACTCCAAAAAATGCACGGTGGGTCGGCTACCACCCTGTCGGAAGGCTGGTTTCGCTACGATCGCGCGGGCGGTTGGGTGCTGCGCGGGCTCGACGTGGCGTTTTCGGCCGGTGCGGTGCATGCGATCGTGGGCGGCAACGGATGCGGTAAGTCGACGATGCTCTCGGTGCTGGCGAAGACCGCCAAGCTGCAGCGCGGCCGCATGGTGCGCGGAGCGGCCTCGGCGGCGTTGCTGCCTCAGAATCCCAAAGCATTGCTGGTTGCCGAGACGGTTCGCGACGAGCTGATGGAATGGGCTTCGACCTGCGGATATGACGAGAACTTGGCGCGGGAGCGTGCGGCGAGCTTGGGGCTGGACGGCCTGGAGACGCGCCACCCCTACGACCTCTCGGGCGGACAGCGCCAGCTGCTCGCACTGGCAAAGCTGCTGCTGATCGGCCCCGAGCTGCTGCTGCTTGACGAGCCCACCAAGGGTTTGGACCTGGTCAGTCGCCGCATCATCGCCCGCGCCCTGCGTGATCATGCGAAGGCTGGCGGCACCGTCGTCATGGCTACGCACGATTTGGACTTTGCCGAGCAGGTAGCCGACGACGTCGCCATGATGTTTGACGGTGAGATTGCCTGCATGGAGTCCCCGGCCGACTTCTTTGCCGACAACGTGTTCTATAGGGCGTGATGGGATGGCGGATTTTCGCGCCTCGCGCCTACTCACAAAACTTGAGATTCCGCTGTTGTTGGCGGTGCCGGCGGTGATGGCCGCGGCGTTGCTGGCGGGTGTTGAGCAGGCGGCGCTTGCCATGCTTGTCGTGGTGGCGCTGGTGCTCGCGCTGTTCTTTGCAGGCTACGAGGCATCTCGTCCGGGTTTGCGCCAGATTATGCCCACGCTGGTGCTGGCGGCGCTGGCGGCGGCGGGGCGCATCCTGTTTGGGCCCATTCCCGACTTTAAACCGGTGAGCGCCATCGCCATTATCGCGGGGGCGACGCTTGGTCGCCGCAATGGTTTTATGGTTGGCGCGCTGGCGGCGCTGACCAGCAATTTCTTTTTTGGACAGGGCATGTGGACGCCGTGGCAGATGTATGCCTGGGGGCTCGTGGGATACGTTGGCGGTGCGCTGGCGTATGCGGGTGCGTTCGACCGCGCCGACGGCACCGTGCGCATGCCGGCGCTGTTGGCGTATGGCTTTGCCTCGGGCCTGCTGTATGGCGTCGTGATCAACGCGTATGACGTCATCGGTTTTGTGCAGCCGCTCACGTGGGCGGGCGCCGTGGCGCGTCTTGCCACGGCAGTGCCGTTCGATATTACGCACGGCCTTGCGACCTGCGTGTTTTTGGCCGCCTTGTACAAGCCTTGGTGCTGTCGCATCAACCGAGTCGTCGTGAAATACGGACTGTAGGGCATTTCGCGTTCCCACACGAACTTGCGGTGGAATAGTTCTCGTTTTTGGCTATTTGCTGCCCAAACAGGAACTATTCCACCGCAACTTATAGGGGGAGAGGGGCCACATGATCTGTTTTCCTCTGTCCCCCAGGAATTACTTGGCGCTAGAGCTCTAGCGCGAGGGTGACGGGGCAGTGGTCGCTGCCGAAGATGTCGCCGCGGATGCCGGTGTCGCGTACGTTGCCGGCGATTGCGTCGCTTACCAGGAAGTAGTCGATACGCCAGCCTGCGTTGTTCTTGCGGGCATTAAAGCGGTAGCTCCACCAGCTGTAGACGCCCTCGACGTCCGGATTGGCCGCGCGCCAGGTGTCGGTAAAACCGGCGTCGAGCAGCTCGGTAAACTTGCCGCGCTCCTCGTCCGAAAAGCCTGCGTTGCCGCGGTTGGACTTGGGGTTCTTAAGGTCGATCTCCTCGTGAGCCACGTTAAAGTCGCCGCAGGTTACGACGGGCTTGCCGGTTTCGCGCTCAAGCGCGCCCAAAAAGCCGCGATAGGCATCGTCCCAGGCCATGCGTACATCGATGCGCGCGAGCTCATTTTGCGCGTTGGGCGTATAGACGTCGACAAACCAAAACTTGTCGAACTCGAGCGCACAGACGCGGCCCTCGGTCGCGGCCTGCGCCACGAGCTCGGCCTCCTCGCCCTCGCCGGCGTAGGGCAGCAGCGCGTCGGCGTGCAGCACGCGCAGCGGTTCCTGGCGGCTAAAGACTGCAGTGCCCGAATAGCCTTTACGCTCGGCGTAGCTCCAGGTTTGGTGATAGCCGGGCAGGTCAATATCGACCTGGCCCTCCTGCAGCTTGGTTTCCTGCAGCGCTAGGACATCGACATCGAGTTCCTGTGCGATCTGGGTAAAGCTCGGGTCCTTTTTGAGCACGGCGCGCAGGCCGTTAACGTTCCACGAGGCAAAGGTGTAAGTCTGAGGCATGGTGTCCTTTCGACGGGGTTGGCAGGCTTAAGATTAACGCAACAGAGGCGGGGCGGGCCCCGCGGGCGACGGCGCAATCGCAGCCGCCCCGACCAACATGGACGGAGGACAAACATGACGCAAGCGATAACGGACCCCAAACAGGCCTCCGCCGCGCTGGCGGAACTGTTCGAAACCCATAGCCACGTGGTCTTCTTTGGCGGCGCGGGCGTTTCCACGGCAAGCGGCATTCCCGATTTCCGCAGCGTGGACGGTCTGTATCACCAGCGGTTTTCCTATCCGCCCGAGACTATGCTCTCGCACAGCTTCTACGAGGCGCATCCGGCGGAGTTTTTCGACTTCTACCGGACCAAGATGATCGCGCTGGGCGCCAAGCCCAACCACTGCCACGCCAAGCTGGCGGAGCTGGAGCGCGCCGGCAAGCTTGCCGCCGTGGTGACTCAAAACATCGATGGCCTGCATCAGGCGGCTGGTTCACGGCACGTGTTTGAGCTGCATGGCTCGGTCCACCGCAATATCTGCCAGACGTGCGGCGCGGTCTACAGCGCCGAATGGATTT
>USLO01000128.1 GCA_900555515.1 uncultured Collinsella sp. | reverse complement strand
GGTGCAGAGCGCGATACACAATCTCGCGCGCCGTAAGCGGACTTATTCCCGAAATCGCCGAAAGCAGCGCCTTGTCAACACTCTGCGGCAGCGCTGGGCGGCGAGGGCTTTTAGGTCGTCGGTGAAGCCAGAGGCGCTGAAGAGGACGTACCAGACGGTGCGGTGGTCCCGCTCCCAGGGGACGGCGTCGGTTTTGGCGACCAAGTCCCAGAAGACGCGGGAGCCGACCGGCTCCTGTATTATACCGCAGATTATTATAATCTCAAGTATAACTTTGTAAAAGGAAAGAAAGTTACTAATTTTGCTTCCAAACGCGTTAATTTTGCAAAAAGGTTGCAAGTGTGCAGGGAAATCTGCTATGCTGGAGGCAACGCGAGGAATTGCACGTCTTGCGTTGCCAATCAGCTGCGGAAAGCGCCAGCCCACCACCAAGCGGGGGATCTAGCACGGGATCATCTTGGGGGTGGGCTGGCGCATGTTTGCTTATTCAGCTTTGGGGGGCTTGCTGGGCTTATTCTGGCGGCGGTCGGCCTCGGCCTGGGCGCCCTCCTCGACCCAGAGGTAGAAGTCCAGGCTGTCCATGTCGGTGAGGGGGCTGACGTGCTGGACGATGTCCTCCTCTTCCGGTGCTTCCTCCTCCGGCTCCTCGTCGGGGAACAGGCCTAGGGTGAGCAGATCGAAGGCGTCGTTGCTGCTCATGCCGCCGAGATGGGACAGCTCGTCTTTGATGTGATCCATAAAATTTACGTCCCTCCTGTGGGTCATGTCGTTTGTCTTAGTGTAGCATATCCGGGGGCATTTGTCTGCCCTTTCTTGGGGATCTGCAAGGTATTTTGGGCGAAAAGACCAAGAAGAACGAATGGGTTTATGGAAAAAGACGAAAAAAATTTCTTGACAAACCAAGAAAAATGCCATACAATCAGGAGCAACCAGAGATAGAGGCGCGTTTCGCCAAGAGTAACCGGTACCAGATGCCTTGCAGGGCAGGGCCGGGGAAAGGGGCAGACGCCGAAGGCAGTCCTTGCTGCAAAGGGGGCTGTGCTGGGCGGGCAAACTAAGAGTTGCCCGACTGTCGCAAATGGGTATTTGCGGATCTCCTTATGCTCGGGGCAATCCAGTGGTTCAGATTCTACTACGCCCGCGCGGGGCGCTACCGCATAAGAAAACGGGTGCGAGTCTGTGTGACCCGCACCCGTTCACTGGGGGCTGTTTGTATTTACCATACTATCCGTGGTCGCACGCGGTGCACTCAGAAGTCCGGCGAGCGGTGCAAAAGCGCTCATGGACGGCGGCAGGACGCCAAAATGTAACCAGCGTATTACAGGTGCTTCTCCAGCAATGCCTGCAGCCTTGCCTTGGGCAGCGCGCCGACCGAGCGGTCGACCTCCTCACCGTTCTTAAAGACAATCAGCGTGGGGATGCTCATGACGCCAAACTTCATGGCCAGGTCCTGATTGTCATCGACGTTGCACTTGGCAACGGCAAGCTTGCCGGCCAGCTCGTCGGCTACCTCGTCCACGATGGGCGAGAGCGATCGGCAGGGCCCGCACCAGGGTGCCCAAAAATCAACCAGTACGGGAAGGTTGCCGCTAACGACGGAATCGAAGTTCTCGGGGGTAATCTGCTTAATGTCAGCCATGGTGACCTCCATAATGCGACGCGGCTCGGCCGCGTAAAACTCAGTACGACCGTGCTTATACCCAACGGCTCGCAAAGCAACCACTCACGGGCGGCTCTTTTATATAATGGTGGGCACGCAAACGATTGGAGAGCGCATGCCCACGTCACAAAGCCAGAAAAAAGAAGCCATCGCCCAGGCGGCCGAGCAGGAGCTTGCATCGCTTGCGGCCCGTGGCGTGCGCATCGCGGGCAACGCGTGCTCGCCGATCGTGCTGGTCAAAGGTGATTTGGATGATGCCGAGCGCTCGGGCGGCGAACTTGCCGCCGGCGCGGATGGTGCCGCATTGCGCAAGGCGCTCGGGGCAATCGGTTACGCGCCCGAAGATTTTTGTGTGCTGGCGAGTGTTGCCGGCGCGGGCGACGGAGCTGTGACGGTGGGCCACGCCCTGCCGTGCGACCTGTTCCGCGAGGCGCTTGAGGCTCTGGATCCCGAGGCGGTGCTGCTGCTCGATAACAGCGCGGCCGATGTCATGCGCGAAACCTACGCCGATATGCTCGTGGCGATTGATGACTTCGACACCGCCATGCTCAAGCCCGGCCTGGTCGCCCATGTGCAGGGCCGTCGCGTGCTCGCGCTCGATGGCTTTGAGGCGGCGCTGACCGACAAGGCGGCCAAGCAGCGCATGTGGGCCTACATCAAGCAGCTGACCCCGGCGGCTGCACCGCTGTAGCGAGGTTGGCGGCAGCCCCTACATCACGGCGCGCAGCTCAAACCGATCGCCGTTAATGCGGAACTGGCAGTTGCCGTTCATGCGCTCCACGGCAAGTTTGATGCTCCTGGTGCCAAAGCCGTGGCCCGCATGCCGGGTCACGGGCATGCCGTCGACCATGCGCGGCGCGCGGTCAAACGTATTGGAAACTAACAGCAGCAGCTGGCCGTCCTCTAATCGCAGGTCAAGGTCGACGAATCGCTTTCCTTGGGGTGCGGCGCTTGCGGCGGTGATAGCGTTTTCCAAGGCATTTGAGAGCACGCTAAACAGGTCGGCGTCACCTACGTGGATGGTTTCGGGTACGGCGGCGCGCAGGTTGGCGGTAATGCCGTTTCTATTGATATCCGAGTTAAATGACGAAAGCGCGATGTTTACGGTCTCGTTGGCGCAGAAGCGGCGTACGGCGGTGCGGTCGCCGGCTTCGCAGAGTTCGTCGATGCGATCGAGCGCCTCGTCGGTGTGGCCCTCCTCAATTAAAGCGGCCAGGCCGCGTAGGAAGTGGCGCATGTCGTGGCGCAGAATCGACAGCTCGCGCCCAGATTGACGCCAAGCCTCGAGCTCTTTGATGGCGGCGCTGTCGCGGGTTTCGAGCATCCAGCGCTCTCGCTCGGCGGTTTCCTTTTCTTCGTATTCACGCAGGTAGACGACGAGGAACATAAGGTAGAACGCGCAGAGTGCAAAGGCCAAAAACTCAACCGTCACCACCGAGCCCGAGTGGAACAGCGTGGTGTAGACGTTGGTGGCATAGTCAAAGACGTAATAGACGAGCGGCAGGATTAAAAGGATGCCCAGCTCGGTGGTGCTTTTAATCGCCAAGCGCGGACCGATGTCGCCGGCCCAATGCAGCAGGACGGCAAAGACGGCGAGTGTGGTCGCGATGCGCGCCAGATAGTACGCGATCTGAGAATCGGTTGCGGCAAATGCGGCGATGCCCATCCAATTGCTGAACTGGCAGCTCAGATAGGCACTCGTAATGCCGAGCACGGTAAGCAGCGGGCTCAGGCGGTAGCGCGCGCATAGGTAGACGGTAAGCGGCAGATGCACGACGAGCGGATATACCTGGCGGGCGAAAAGCTCTCCGCCGACGGCATTGGCGAGGCCAAATGCGCATCCGGTTACGGCGCCGACCAGCACCAGCTCAAGCGCGTGGCGTCGGTTGATTTCGACACCGCACAGCGCCGCCGAGGCAAAGACGCCAAAGAGCAGCGTCGTGGCGTGGTGGATTGCCCAAAGGACCATTTCGACCGTTGCGGGCATTAGCGCCTCCCGCCCTCAAAGCGCACCGCAAAGTAGGCGTCTTGGAACCCCTGCTTGCTGCTGCGCGACAGCGGAATGCACGCGCCCGAGCGCATGACGATGTCCGTGCGATCGAAGTGGTCGATGTTGCGCAAGTTGACCTGGTAGCTACGGTGGCATTTAAAGAAGGTGGCATTTTGCGCCAAACGGTCCTCGACGCTGCGGAACGACTCGAGTGCCTCGATATCGCGTCCGTCGCGCAGGTGGAAGACCACGTGCTTGTTGCGCGCCTCGGCATATTCGATGTCGGACAGGCGCAGGGCGTGGTAGCCAAAGGACGTTTTGATCACGAGCTCGTCGGTTGCCGCCGGGCGCATGCTCGAAAGCTCGTCGAGTAACTGTGCCAGGCGCTCGTAGGCCACGGGCTTGAGCAAGTAATCGAAGGCGCGGACCTCGTAGGACTCCAGTGCAAACTCGGGCGATGAAGTGAGAAATACCAGGCGCACGGCGGTATCGGCCTGGCGCAATTCGCGCGCGGTGTCCATGCCGTTGACGAGCGGCATGATCATGTCGAGCAGGATGATGTCGGCGCGCGATGCGGCATGGCGGGCCAGCAGGTCCTCGCCGCGCGTAACGAGCGCAACGTCGACCGCCGTGCCCGTCTCGCTCGACCAACGGTCGATCATCCGGTGCAGTCTATCTAGAAAAGCGACGTCGTCGTCGCAGGCAATAATCTTGAGCATTCGGCCCCCTTAAGTAGTTCGATTTTGCCACATCGGGTACGCGCCGCTTGCGGGGGTGCGGACCGTTTGCGCCCCACGGCGTGCAACTCGCGCCAAGCGGTATTGCGGTGGCGAAAGATGCCTCCTGCGCCATCGAGAGCTCAGCTATCCTCAGCTTGCCAGTTCGAATATGGACCTGCCACATGATTGAATCTTTATTTCAACTTTACACCTAGGTTTACAGCTGTCTTGTCAGCTGTAAACCTAGGTGTCATACTAAAGCCCCAAGATTCGCCAAAAGAGAGGGGCCTTGATGGCACAGAGCGCGAACATGGATGCGTCGGAGCTTGCACGCGATATCGCGGCCGGCTTGGCATCGGCAACGACGGCAACGGAGCGTGCGGCACTGGTGCCCGCAGAGCTCGTCGAGGCCATTCAGCAACTAAAAACCCAACGTGACGCGGTGATCCTGGCGCACTATTACGTGGCGCCCGAGGTCCAAGCCGTTGCCGATTACGTCGGCGATAGCTTCTACCTGGCAAAGCTCGCCAAGAGCCTGCCGCAGCAGACCATCGTGTTGTGCGGCGTGGAGTTTATGGGCGAGAGCGCCAAGCTGCTCAATCCCACTAA
>USLO01000127.1 GCA_900555515.1 uncultured Collinsella sp. | reverse complement strand
AGCAACCTTGCGGTTAAGCTCGTGGGAACCGCTGTCATCACCCTCGGCACGTTTTTAATGATCGAGAAGAAGCAGTCCGCCGAACCCGAGCAGCAGCAAGACCTAACCTGGCTCGCTTACGCCCTCGGCGCCGCCGTGTTCGCGGCACTCACCTCCGTCCTCGCCAAGATCGGCATCGAAGGCGTCGGGTCAAACCTGGCCACGGCAATCCGCACCTGCGTGGTACTGGTTATGGCATGGGCAATCGTGGCAGCCAAGGGAAAACTGGAGCAGGTCGCGCACGTTGACCGGCGCGAACTCACATTTCTCGCAACATCGGGCATCGCGACTGGAGCATCGTGGCTGCTCTATTACTATGCCATCGCTGCAGGCCAGGTGAGTGTCGTGGTGCAGATCGACAAACTATCGATTGTCGTATCGGTGCTATTTGCGCGCTTGGCATTCAACGAAAAACTCTCACGGCGCAGCGCCATCGGTCTCGCCCTAATCGTACTGGGCACCGCCGCGCTCGCAGTTTGGAAGTAGCGCGGCCAGCAGCCGCTACATCCTCACACCTGGCTTAGGATGCCTGTACTGACCGTGGGATGCTGTGCGCTTACCGTGCGAGATGGCAAATTTGGGACAACAGTGCAGGCAACGAAGGCAGGCTGCGCACTCCGGCTTTGTCCAGACGGGAAGGCCGTCGCGCATCTCAATCGCCGCCATGGGGCAGCGCTTAGCGCAGAGGCTACACCCGACGCAGCGGCTAGCATCGACGGCAAACTTGCTCGTCTGCTGCATACGCGGCAGTCCAAACGCATGATACGCGCACGATGCAAACAGGGGCACGCGATGGCGCATCATGTTGCCCGTGCGCCGCTCCCGCACCGCCTCGATCACAGCATCAATCTGCGCCTCAGCAGCCCTATTGATACCCTCAACCTTTTGAGGGTCAGACAGGTCGAAAACAGGCGTCCAGGTATCAGGCATCTTGACGCTCATCGCCGCATCTAACTCGAGCCCACGCTCGTGCAGCAGATCGCGGGCAAACTTGGCCGATTGGCCGGTCGTCGAACCGTACGTCGAAACATAGAACGTATAGGGGCGCTCGCCGCCCTTTGCACCGGCAGCAATCGACAGGTCGGCAGTCTTCAAAAACTCGATCATCGGCGTCGGCAGACCCCAGGCATACACCGGAGCAACAAATCCCAGTTGACAGGGGCCTTCCGTCGCAACAAGGCGAAGGGCCTCGACATCAAAACGCTCAATCGACACAACCTTGTCGTCTGTCGCCGCTGCAATGCGACGCGCCACATGCTCGCTGTTCCCTGTCGCGCTAAAGTACAGGATCATCTCGTACCCCTGGAATTGACTCGTGAAAAACCGTGCTACTTGCGCAGCGGCTTGGGCAGCGGAATACCGGCGGCGATGACGGCCGCGATGATCATGCAGACGATACCCTTGAGTGGGAAGCACATGAGCAGCAGGCCCACGACCATGACCGGCTGACGCATGACCGCACCCATCGTCGATGCCGTGCAGACGGCGACGCAAAAGACCGGATCGACGCCGGTGAGGATGGCAAGGCCATAGCCCAGGCTTACGCCCGAGAAGATAATCGGGAAGAAGTGGCCGCCGCGCCAACCAAGGTTGATGAGAGCGGGCGTCAGCATGGCCTTAACAAGACCGGTCGCGATAAGCACGCCGGCGGGAATGGTCAGGAAGGTCTCCATGAGCACATCGGCCTGGATCTCGCCGGCAAACATGGTGTAGGGTAAAACCGTGCCGCAGATGGCGAGCGCCAGACCGGCTAGTATGGCTTTGACGACAGGGCGCTCCCCCACGGCATGAGCCAATGCCTCACTCGCGTGCTCCGAGACAAAGTACAGCCAGCCGCAGATTGTTCCGGTCAGCGACAGGGGAATGAGCCAGGTAAGCTCCAGGTTGCCCACCACGGCGGCCTCGAACCTGGGCATACCCATGCCGCCGCCCACAAGCTGGCCGAGCAGCAGGTAGGTGCCCAGGCCGCCGGCAATCGCAATGCCGTAGACCACGGTCTTTTGCGCCTTGGGCAGCTTGATGGTGATCTCGTCGGATTCGGAGCCCTCATCGCCGTTGGCGGTCTGGCCGTCAGCGCTACCGGTGAGCGGCGCCACAAAGCCAAAGACAGGCGCGGTAAAGAGCGCCGTCAAGGCAGCCTGGGTGCCCAGCAGCGTGAGCTCCCTAAACTCGGCGCCAAAGCGACGCATGCGGTCGCCGACCCAGCTGCACAGACCCGCGATAACGCCGGTCAGGCCGGCCTCCGGTCCAATACTTCCGCCAAACAGCAGCGGCAGCAATGCCGCGAGCGAAAGCTTGCCCAGGTTGTCGTACGGGTAGCGCCCGTCTTGCTTGACCTTAGCCATCACCTGGTTGAGGTCATCGGTCTTGGTGCCCGTCATCTTTTCGTACAGACCGATCAGCAGGCCGCCCAGCAGGCAGACAAAAAACGGGTACGGCAGAAAGCCGAACGGGCCGCTGGCGAGCTCGGGCGAAGCGACGCCCAGCATGTGCGGGATCTTGGCCCACAGATAGTCGATGCCGTGCTCCATCACAAAAAAGAATAGCCAGACTGCGGCGCCTGCGAACGCACCGGTCACGGCAACGCTCATTAAAAACAGCGCGCGGTTTTTGGGTTTTGCAAGGCTATCCATCGGGTCCTCCCGCGGTCAAAATCGACAAGGATGCGTTTTATTGTAGAGTGAGCGTTGCCCGAACGAGCCAACCATCTGCGCTGCAAACGGCACCATTGGGAGTCATAGTGGGGCGGGCTCAAGACTTATCCGTTAATAATCGAGGCAATCTCGCGCAAATCATCGGCAAAGTAGATGCCCTGTTGGCGCTGCGGGCTCGAAAGACCCATATCAATCATATGTCCGAGCAGCGCCTTGAGGTCGTTGTAGTAACCGTCCAGGTTATACAGGATGCACGGAGCACTCAGGTGCCCCAACGACACCGCGGACATGACCTCGGCAATCTCCTCGAGCGTACCCGTCCCACCGGGAAAGGCGATGAACGCATCGCCGAGCTCGATCATCTTGGCCTTACGCTCGGCCATGTCACTCGTCACGATGAGGTCGTCGATACCGTCATGTTGAAACTCGGCCTCGATAAAAAAGCTCGGCTCCACACCCGTCACATGCCCGCCAGCATCGAGCACGCTATCGGCGAGCGCGCCCATCAGGCCCGACTTGGAGCCGCCGTATACCAGCGCGTGGCCGTTGGAGCCAATCCACGTGCCGAGCTCTCGCACTGCAGGCAGAAACGCCGGGTCGTTGCCGACGCTCGCGCCCAAGTACACCGTGATGTTCATATGCAATCCCCCTCGTCGTGACGCGCGGCACCCGTTCTATCGTTGCCGGCGACGGTATTCGCGCACGCGGCGCGAAAGGTCAGCGAGCTCGTCACGATCGAGCTCTTCCAAATGCTCAAGATCGTCCATAAAGCGCGTCATGGTGTCCTTTTGGCGCATCTTGATGAGCGTATTGCAGTAGCTCACCGCCACGCCCGTGAGCATGGCAATGTAAAAAATGCTGATAACGCTCAGGACGACCGTGATGACACGGGCGACCGGCGTTTCGGCCGGAATGTCGCCAAAGCCGATCGTCGATACGGTCTCAAAGCTAAACCAAAGGCCATCGCCAAACGTAAGAGTTGCGGGCTCAGAGAGCCAAACAGCCGTTGAACACAGAAGATAAAAGACGAGAAAAAGGCCCGTGATGCGCACGAAACCGGCCTGACGCAACACATCGGCCAGCGTCCTCAGCTTTTTCATCGAGACCCCCCTTTATTCAGGACAATCAATCGCTTTTGGTCGGTATTGTCCCACGCCTCCCCTGCAAACGGAACCAGTCATCGAGAACGTCTCTAAACGACGGATTGTGAGAGACAATCCTTCCACGACAAACAAAGTGCGTTTCAATCTGCGACAAATAGGATGTTCCCGTCGGCCTCGCAGGCTGAACTAGTATCTTGATATAGACATACCGTCCACCGCCGTGCGCGCAACACGCGCAAAGAAAGGAAGTCCACGATGTTTAGACCTCTTCGCAGAAAGAAGCGTGCTATCACCGATCAAGAGGCACGAGAGCTGCTCGTTAATTGCAAACGCGGCATTTTTGCCGTCAACGGAGACGACGGCTATCCTTACGCCATTCCCGTTAACTACTACTTTGACCCCGAGCACGACAAAATTTACTTTCATGGAGCCAAGGCGGGGCATAAGGTCGATGCACTCAAACGCAGCGACAAAGTCTGCTTTACCGTCTATGGCAACGATTGGTACAAAGATGACGACTGGGCACCCTATGTTCAGAGCACTGTAGTTTTTGGCCGTTGCCGCCTCGCGAACGATGACCCGGCGTTTGTCGAAGACAAAGTCCGACAGTTTGCCCTCAAGTACTATCCTTCTGCCGAAGAGGTCGAAGAGGAGATCAAGCAAAGTATCAGGGGCGTCCAACTGTATGAGATTACGATTGAGCACCTTTGTGGCAAGCAAATTCAAGAAAAGTAGCAAACGTGGAAAACGTGCTCGCAACCCTCTGCGCTCTATGCGCCCACGCACATTGACGGCATGGGCGCAAGCCGCAGTACCCGAATCGTGCGACCCCTATACCCCAAAAACGTAGCGGTCTAGGCGGTCACACGCTTCCTTTACGCGCGAAAGCGGCAGCGCCAAATTCACGCGAATGTGGCAGGGTCCGTGGAACGGACGGCCGTCCTGATACCCCACGCCCACGCGAGCCCCCTCGTCGAGCAGCCACTGAATATCGCGACCATGCTCGCGACACCACTCGGTGCAGTCCAGGAACACCATATAGGTGCCCTGCGGACGCGAATAGGACACGCCCGCAAAATGCTCGTCAACGTAATCGCAGAAGTACTGGATATTGCCGGCAAGCACCTGGTTGAGCTCATCGAGCCACTCGTAGCCTTGCGGCTGGTAGGCACCGATAAGCGCATGCATGGAGAGGACGTTCATCTCGTTGTAGTGGGTCTTGTTGGACACGGC
>USLO01000126.1 GCA_900555515.1 uncultured Collinsella sp. | reverse complement strand
ATCACGCGTGCGCGCGGGCCGTTCCGCTTTGCGACGGGTACTGCGAGCGTCAACGGTGAGGTTTGCTGCCGCGCCGATATGTCTTTTGCACTCATGCACGAAAGATAAGGAAGGCTTCATGTTCGACAAAGTGCTCATCGCCAACCGCGGCGAGGTCGCGGTCCGTGTTATCCGCGCGTGCCGCGATATGGGCATCAAGACCGTCGCCGTCTACTCCACGGCCGATGCGGACGCGCTGCACGTGCAGCTTGCCGACGAGGCGTATTGCATCGGCGGCCCGCGTCTTGCCGAGAGCTACCTCAACGACGATGCCGTGCTCACCTGTGCCGTAAAGTCGGGAGCTAAGGCAATTCATCCCGGCTATGGCTTTTTCTCCGAGAAGGCGAGCTTCGTGCGAGACTGCGACAAGTATGGCCTGGCGTTTGTCGGTCCTTCGGCCGAGGTGATCGACAGCATGGGCGATAAGGACGCCGCACGTCGAACGGCTGCTGCGGCGGGCGTGCCCATCGTGCCGGGTTGCGATCTGCTCAAAAGTCCCGAGGAGGCGACGGCCGAGGCCGAGCGCATTGGCTGCCCCGTGCTTATTAAGGCGCGTGCCGGCGGTGGCGGCCGCGGCATTCGCAAGGTCGAGCGCGTGGAAGATGCGGCAAAGGCGTTTATCGAGGCGCGTGCCGAGGGCGAGGCCGTTTTTGGCGACGGCGAGTGCTACATGGAGAAGTTCGTCGCGCCGGCGCACCATGTTGAGGTGCAGATTATGGCCGATAAGCAGGGCCATGTGTTTTCGCTCGGCGAGCGCGAGTGCTCGGTGCAGCGCCGCAACCAAAAGCTGATCGAGGAGAGCCCCGCACCGTGCCTCGACGGACACGACGACATTCGTGCTCGCATGCACAAGGCGGCGCGTGACCTGGCTCGTGCCGTCGGCTACGAAGGAGCCGGCACCATCGAGTTCCTGTATTCGGACGACGGCAATTTCTACTTTATGGAAATGAACACGCGCTTGCAGGTAGAGCATCCGGTTACGGAGTTTGTGACCGATACCGACTTGGTCAAGTGGCAGCTGCGCGTGGCAGCCGGCCAGCCTCTGCCCTTTGAGCAGGAGGACCTGCCGGTCCGCAACCACGCCATGGAGTGCCGCATCAATGCCGAAACGCCGGACTTTCTGCCGTCATGCGGAACGGTCACCGCGTTGCGTGTGCCGGGTGGTCCGCGCGTGCGCTGGGATTCCGCCATGTTTACCGGTGCGAAAGTTCCGCCGTACTACGACTCCATGCTCGGCAAGCTCATCGTGTGTGCGCCCACGCGCGACGGCGCCATTCGCAAGATGCGCTCGGCCCTGGGCGAGCTCGTGATTGAGGGCGTGAGCGAAAACAGCGAGCTTCAGCTCGACGTGCTGGCAAACGATGAGTTCTTGTCGGGCATGTATCACACCGATCTGATGGGGCATCTCTATGCTGATGAATAGAAAAGCGAAGACGGTCAACGTCCTCGAGGGGCCGATGACCGAGTCGTGCGCCGAGTTTCCCGCGCGCCACGTGTTTATCAAGTGTCCGGAGTGCCGCCGTGTGATCGATGAAGCACGTCTGCACGACAACCTCGAGGTGTGCCCCCGTTGCGGCAAGCATTTTCGCGTGAGCGGTCGCGCGCGCATGCGCATGACGGTCGACGAGGGCACGTTTGAGGAATGGGATGCCAATCTGGCGTCGGAGGACTTCCTCTCGTTTCCCGGCTATGCCGACAAGCTCAAGAGCGTGAGCGAGCGTTCGGGCGAGCGCGATGCCGTTGTGTGCGGCAGGGGCAAAATCTGCGGTTGCGATACCGCGCTCTTCTTTATGGACGCCAACTTTATGATGGGCTCGATGGGTTCCGTGGTGGGCGAGAAGATCTGTCGCACATTTGAGCATGCAACCGAGCTGGGATTGCCAGTTGTCGGCTTTACCGTTTCGGGCGGTGCGCGCATGCAAGAGGGCGTGACATCGCTTATGCAGATGGCCAAGATTTCTGCGGCGGTTAGGTGCCACAGCGAGGCGGGCGGCCTGTATATCACGGTGCTCACCGACCCCACGACCGGAGGCGTAACCGCGAGCTTTGCTATGGAGGGCGACATTATCCTGGCCGAGCCCGATGCCCTGACGGCATTTGCCGGCCCGCGCGTAATCGAGCAGAACATGCACAAGCGCCTGCCCAGGGGATTCCAACGCTCCGAGTTTTTGCTGGAGCACGGCTTTTGCGATGCCGTTGTTCCGCGCGGCGAGATCGCGCTCACGGTGGGCGAGCTGCTGGCGCTGCACGAAGGGCACGCGCCCGGCCTGGGGGCACCGCATGAGATCGTGCATACGGGTCGTCGCGGCAAAAAGCTGGGACACTTGTTTAAGCGCTCGGCGGCACCAAAAACCGCGCTCGAGATTGTCAAACAGACCCGCTCGGCAGATCGCGCCACGGCGGGTGAGATGATCTCGCTGGGTCTCGACGGATTCGTTGAGCTGCACGGCGACCGTTACTTCGGCGATGACGCCGCTGTGGTGGCTGGCATTGGCTGGAAAGACGGACGTCCCGTAACGGTCATCGCCATCGAGCGCGGCACCACGACCAAAGAGCGTATGCGCCGCAACTTTGGCATGGCACATCCCGAGGGCTACCGCAAAGCGCGTCGCCTGATGCGTCAGGCCGAAAAGTTTGGTCGACCGGTTCTGTGCCTGGTCGATACTTCGGGCGCGTTTTGCGGCATCGGTGCCGAGGAACGCGGCCAGGGCGAGGCGATTGCCCAGAATCTCATGGAGATGAGCGGCCTTAAGACGCCGATTGTCTCGGTGGTGACAGGCGAGGGCGGCTCTGGTGGCGCGCTGGCGCTGTCCGTGGCCGACCGCATCCTGATGCTCTCGAGCTCGGCCTATTCGGTCGTGAGCCCCGAGGCCTGTGCGTCGATCCTGTGGAAGGATACCGAGCGCGCGAATGAGGCCGCCGAGGCGCTTAGGCTCACGGCTCCCGACCTGTTGGCGCTCGGTATCATCGACGGCATTGTTGACGATAGGGGCCTGTCGCATGAGGAGATCGCCGGCGCCGTCATGTCCTCGGCATTTGATGCCTTCGATACGCTTGGGCAGCTCGACGACGCGACCCTCACAAACCTCCGCTACGAAAAGTACCGCGCAATCGGTCAGTACCGCACGATGTGACAAAGGGACAGTCCGCATGTCACATTGGGAAAGGCGTTCCATGCCACAAGTTTCTAACACCTCGTTTACAACGACGGTTTCATTAAACGCCATGGCCGTGGTGGACTATCTGTCCAAAAGCATGATGTCGGCGCTGCCGCTTATTGTCTGCGCGGCGTTGTTCCGCACCGTCGCCGTCATTATGGGCGAAGGCATGCTGGGCCTGTGGTCGGCCGATTCCGAAATCTATCGCCTGTTCTACAGTTGGCTCTATAACGCCGGCTACTACTTTTTGCCCATCTATCTTGGTTGGGCGGCCGCCCGCCAGCTCGGTTGCTCGGAGCAGCTGGGCATGATGCTGGGCGGCGTATTGATTGCGCCCGATTTGCTTAAGCTCGTCGATGCCGCATCGACGACGGGGGCATCGATGACTTTCGTGTATGGCCTGCTTCCCGCGCCGGTCAACGATTACACGGCGACTGTTATTCCGATTCTCATCTCGGTGCCCGTGCTATGGCGAGTGGAGTGTTTCTTTTCGCGCGTTATCCCTAAGGCCGTGGCGTTTTCGTTCGTTCCGTTTGCGACCATGCTCGTCATGGTTCCGGTTTCGCTGTGCATTACGGCGCCGGCGGGCAGCTATCTGGGCATGCTGTTGGGACAGCTTATGTTTATGCTTGGCAATTCCGGTGGCATCGTGTCGCTGCTTACGCTCATGGGGCTTGCCGCGGGTTGGGAGTTCCTTAAGATTGCGGGCATCAGCAACGTTGTCCTATCGCTCGCCTATGCGCAGTTTATGAGTGTGGGAACGGATTCGTGCATTCTGATCGCCGCGACGATGGCAACGTTTGCCGTTTGGGGCATGCCCTTTGGTGCGTCGCTCCGCGTTGCGGATAAGGACGAGAAGGCCCTCATGCTGGGCTATTCGATTTCGGGCGTGCTTGGTGGCGTAAGTGAGCCGGCGCTGTACGGTTGCGGCTTTAAATATGGCAGGTGCCTGACGTGCATGGCCATTGGCGGCGCCGTCGGAGGCCTTGTTGCGGCCGTGGGCCACGTTACGGCCTATACCATCGGTATGACGAATGTCCTCATGGTCATTGGTTTTGCCACGGGCGGCATCTCGAACCTGCTGTGGTGCTGCGCTGCCGGCGGTGTGGCATTTGCGGTGTCTGCGGCGCTGAGCTACTGCTTTGGCGTGGTGCCGGCGAAGGGGCAGGCGGCAGAAGACGAAGCCGATTTGCCCGAAACCTCGAAGAGCGCGGCCGAAGCAAGCGCATAAATCGATCGACAAAGGGACAGCCCCGCATGACACATTCCAAGGTCGTGGCCCGTGTGGGTTGCGGCCTTTTTGTATCTGGGGGACAAAGTGGCTACACTACAATCCGTTTGAGCAATAGATATATAGGTAGTACCGTGGGGGCGGATGTAGATGGTCGAGTGGATTGTTAAGCGTGCGCAGGGCGACCGTGCGCGCGTGGGCACGTTGACGGGCGTGGTGTGTATTGTCGCCAATGTGGCACTATGCGCTGCGAAGGGCGTAATTGGCGTGCTGTCGGGATCGGTTTCGATTGTGGCGGATGCCATGAACAACCTGTCCGATGCCAGCTCGAATATCGTGAGCGTGCTGGGCTTTAAGCTGGCGAGCAAGCCGGCCGACCCCGAGCATCCTTACGGCCACGGTCGCTACGAGTATCTCTCGGGTCTGGTCGTGGCGGCACTCGTACTGATGATCGGCCTTGAGCTTATCAAGTCCTCGGTTGAGCGCGTCATCCACCCCGAACCTGTCGAGTTCTCGCTTGCCCTGGTGGCAGTCCTAGCGCTTTCGATGGTTGTAAAGCTCTGGATGGCGGCCCTCAACCAAAAGCTCGGCGATCGCATTGAGTCCGAGACGCTGCATGCGACCGCGCA
>USLO01000125.1 GCA_900555515.1 uncultured Collinsella sp. | reverse complement strand
ATCGTCGCGGTCTACGGGGTCAACGATATGGCACCGTGGGGACACATGTATGTCAATCCTGGTCTAACAGAGCCTTCGATTTTGGGTCCCGAGGAAGTAGATATCCATGAGTAGCACCATCATCGACGAGACCGTCATACTACGCTACCTGCTCAACGACGACGAAGTTCTGTCACCGCGCGCCGCCAAGGTCATCGCCACGCGCACCGCTCATGTCTACCCCGAAATCATCACGCGCGTCATGGTCACGCTGCGCGACGTCTATAAGGTTCCCCGCGTTGAGATTGCTGCGGCCATGAAAAGGCTGCTCGATGACGTCATGGTCGACGAGCCCACCGTTGTCGCCCTTGCCGTCAAACTCTTTGGCAAGACCCATATGGACTTTACCGACTGCCTCCTCGCAGCCCGAACCGCCATCTACAACGATGATGTCGTGAGTTTTGGCAAGCCCATCATCCAAGGCATGATCGATTACCGCCGCAAGCGCCAAACCGCAGCCGAAGCCCGCAGCCGAAGCACCGACGCCCGCGGCCACAGTACCGACGCCGCCATCGACAAGCTCCGCCACCGCCCCCGCAGCTAACCCCATCCCCTCCTAAGTTGCGGTGAAATACGGACTGTTTCATGCCTTTAAAGGCCTCAACAGTCCGTATTTCACCGCAACTTATTGAAGGTGGACCGCGAACGATTTCGCTATCGGGATTCGGCGTAGGGTTTTGTTGTCGGAATGCCGTAACCGCGCATCATGGCACCGAACGATTCTACGTCGTAGGTGTCCGAGAGTTTGAAATGAATGACGTTGTGGCCCATGGCGCGAAGGTTCGCGTCGCGCATGAGGGCCGCTCGATACGTTTTTGCCGCCGCCCGCTCTGGATCATTTTGAGCCTCGTCTTCAAACTTGCCTAGCCCATGCAGCTCTGCCAGCGTCCATGAGCCGTCTGGCATCTGCCAGCCATAATCTGCTAGATAATAGCCAGCGTTTCCCGGTCGCGTTATCTCAACTTGAAGCTCGGGCGCGGCAACCCCAGCGAGAATCATCGTTGCTCTCGCCTCAGACTCGCCGCCATTGTCTGACCTGCCGTCCATATACTCAAAAACGTCAAAAGCACGCGCGATGCCATGCAACCCTCGGCAATTTGCCTGCGCATATGCTCGCAGTTCTTCGCGTTCGACATCGTACTCACGGGCCAAGCCATCGACATAGCCCAGCGCATAGCGAAAGGCGCTCGTTCGAGCGATATCAACAACCGTTCGACACGGATCCGTCAGTGTAAACAGACCTAGCCGCCACACTTCGCCCGCCCGCCAGCGCTTGTATTCAACGAACTCATACGTATCACGCCTTGTAGACCGTGGCAGCAGTACTTGCACTTTATCCAGAAGCGTATACGCCGAGCCGATGCCGTAGAGCAGCGCTGCCGTCGATCCGCAAAAAACAGCATCCGGTTCAACGACCGCAATAGCGGATGCCAGCTGAAAGATGCGATCTTCAACCCCAAGATTATTCCAATAGACCGGATCCGCATACACATGGTTGTAAAGACGAAGCATGAGCTCTTCCTGCATAAGCTCGCGCGCACGGCGTTCATCCCAAGGATCAATTGTTATAAGCAGCTGTCCATCTTGATGAAATCCAACGGCCCAGAATAGCATCCTTGCATATGACTGCGGAAAATGTTTGCCTTTATCGAGCATGGCCAACCCCATAACCATCACGGCGGAGAGAATACCATTACGCTATCGCATGCTTCCGTCCGCAGGCCTTGCCAAAAGCTGACCAAAAGCTTGACGTCGCAGGTCAGAGGTTCAAAAAATATTTACACTCTCGGTAGACGGTCGCTACGTCCCTCCCAACGGCATCAAAATCCAACCTTACAAATAGTTGCGGTGAAATACGGACTGCATGGGCCATAAAAGCCAAAAAACAGTCCGTATTTCACCGCAACTTAGGTGGGGATGTGGGGTCCCGGCATGTATATGAAAATGGCTCTGGTCCCAAAAGGAACCAGAGCCGTTTATCATCTTATGGAGCGGGCGACGGGAATCGAACCCGCGTCATCAGCTTGGAAGGCTGGGGTTCTACCATTGAACTACGCCCGCAAGATATGGTCGGGACGACAGGATTTGAACCTGCGACATCCTGCTCCCAAAGCAGGCGCGCTACCAAACTGCGCCACGTCCCGAAGGTGTTGAGCAGCTAAGGTCTAAACCTTGCGTGTCCCAAAGCGAAGGAAATTATAGGGGAGACTCCCCGCCTGTGCAAGCATTGATGCCTTAGCTCCTCGAATGTGCAACAAAACGACTATGGAGCAGGCCGATCACAAAGGCAACCACGGCAACCGGCGCCCACGCGGCACCGATATCCGCCAGCGGCAGAACATCAAACGGCAGCCACGCGCCCGCAAAGAACGCATCGCGGACCGAGGTGATCACGCTCTGCACGGCGACCACGCCGCCGACCCACACCCACACCTGCGGATGCGCGTCGCAAAAACCGTGCACCAAACCCATGAGGACCAGCACGATGGCGACGGGATACAAGGCGTTGAGCATGGGCACCGAGAACATAAGGATCACATCGAGGCCCACGTTGGAAAGCACGCACGAAAACGACGCGAACACAAAGGCGAGGATCGCGAAGGGGCGGCGCATGGCCTCCTCGGAGACCTCCGCTCCCCCTTCAACCACGTACGTCTCACAGAAATAGCGCGCGCAGCAGCTAATGAGGCCGATGCACACGTTCATGCAGGCGAGGAAGAAAATCGCAAATACCACAACCGTGCCGGCAAGGCCAAAGTGCATGGAGGCCGAGCGAGCAAGGATTGCAGCGCCGTTGGTGGCGTCGGGCATCACGGTGCCGAGCTGCATACCGGCAAGGGCCAAGCCGCAATAGATGATGGCCATGAGCACGCCGGCGATCACACCCGAACGCGAGATCTCGAAGGCCACACGCTTGTCATCGGTAACACCCAGCTCATGGATGGTCTCGGCGATGATGATGCCGAAGGCGAGCGACGCGAGCAGGTCCATGGTCTGATAGCCAGTCAAAAAGCCCTGCACGGCGGCGCCTGCATCGTAGGGAGCCTGAGGCGCGGCAGCCGGTCCCAGTGGCGAGACCACGGCGGCACCCACGACCAACACGATGAGCGCAATGAGCGCGGGGCCCGTAATGCGGCCGAGCACGCGCGTGATGACACCCGGGCGCAGCGTGAGCACAAACGCGACTACGAAGAACCCGATGGCAAACACCAGACGTGCCGTGCCGAGCGAAACACCCTCGGGCAGCAACGGTACCAGCATCTCAAAGGCCGTGGAGCTCGTACGCGGAATGGCAAGGCACGGGCCGATGGCCAGATATACTGCCGCGACAAAGAACTCGCCAAACTTGGGATGCACGCGGCCGGCCAGCTCGCGGGCCGTGCCGGCAAGCGCCACGGCGATAAAGCCCATGACGGGCAGGCCGATGGCGGCAATCAAAAAGCCAACCATGGCAAGCGGTGTGGCCGTGCCGGCCTGGAGCGCCAGCAACGGCGGAATGATGAGGTTGCCGGCGCCAAAGAGCATCGAGAACAGGGCGATGCCGACGGTAACGACATGGTCGGAGCGCAGACCGCGCGGTGCGGATGAGGCCATAGGCACACCTTTCGGGTCGAAACAAAAACGGGACGGGCAAAAGACCCGTCCCGCAAGTATATACGCTCTAGCAGGCTAAATCGCGCAAAGCGTCAATCGCAGTGTCGACTTCCTCGTCCGTGTTGAAATACCCAAACGAGAAGCGGACGACGCCCTGGCGCTCGGTCCCCAGCGCGCGGTGCATGAGCGGAGCGCAATGGGCACCGGGGCGCGTCGCAATCCCCCACCCTTGCATGAGCGCGTCCGAGATCTCGGCAGAGTCGATATCACCCACGTTGAGCGACACAATCGCAGAGCGCGTCGGCTGGTCAAACGCACCGTAGAGCTTAATCCCCGGAATCTCGCGCACGCCAGCGAGAAAGCGCTCAGCCAGCGCTCGCTCATGCGTCGCGATCGCCTCGACCCCGCCTTGCGCCTCGATAAAGTCGAGACCGGCAGAAAGGCCCGCGATGCCGTGGCCGTTGAGCGTGCCCGCCTCGAGGCGCGTGGGCCACTCAAGCGGCTGCAGCGCATCGAAGCTGTGCACGCCGGTGCCGCCCATGGCCCACGGAGCCACGTCAACGCCATCCGCCACGGCCAGGCCGCCGGTGCCTTGAGGTCCCATGAGCCCTTTGTGGCCGGTAAAGCACACAACATCGAGCCCCATGGCGTGCATATCGATATGCGCCGTGCCGGCAGACTGAGAGGCGTCAACGATCACCAGCGCACCGGCCGCATGGGCCATGGCCGTCACGCGCGCAATGTCGACCGCGTTGCCGGTCACATTGGAGGCGTGCGTCACCACCACAGCACGCGTGCCCGGCGTGACCAACCGCTCGAGCTCGTCGTAGTCGAGCACGCCGCTCGCATCGCAACCCGCATGCTCAACCGTCACACCCTGCTCCGTCGCCAAGCGATTGAGCGGACGTAGCACGGAGTTGTGCTCGAGCACCGTTGTGACCACGCGGTCGCCGGGGCGCACCACCCCGTTGATGGCGGTATTGAGCGCCGCCGTAGAGTTGGGCGTAAAGCACACATGGTCCGCCCTCGGGCAACCCAAAAGGCGCGCGAGCTTGACACGGCAAGCGTGAATCGTACGAGCAGCATCGAGGGCACCCGACGTGGCGCCGCGCCCGGCATTGCCGAGTGAACACATCGCCTGCGTCACGGCATCGATGACCGCCTGCGGCTTGTGCATGGTCGTCGCCGCGTTATCCAGGTAGATCATCGCACGACCTCCCACATATCAATCACGGTATAGCCCTCGGTGGGAATGCCCGCTGCGGCGAGTTCGCCGCGCAGTAGCTCCTCATCGGCAGGCAACGCCTTCCACGCCAGGCCGCAGCCGGCAGCGACCTCCCCGGGCACGGGAATCGTTCGTCCGGGAAGGCCGCGCTCGATACACAGAGACTCGCAGCCCATGGCGGCCGCCGTAGTGGGAAACGTGATGACAAGCGCCGGGCGCTTCTCCCTCATGGCAACTCCAACCAATACGCTACGGGCGCACGACGC
>USLO01000124.1 GCA_900555515.1 uncultured Collinsella sp. | reverse complement strand
TCCTCGCGCTTGGCAATGACTGTCAGGCCGGCTCGCTTGCCGGCAGTGATGCCAGGCACCGAATCCTCAACGCAGCAGCAGCGATTCGCGGGCAGCCCCAGCAGGTCCAGCGCATGCAGGTAGATGTCGGGCTCGGGCTTGCTCTCCTTAAACTGCTCGCCGCTCACCACATACTCAAAGGCATCCGACAACCCGCACGCATTGAGCACTTCCTCGATGCTATCCATGGGAGACGAGCTGGCAAGCGCCACGCGAACGCCGCGGCGCGGCAGCTCTCGAATCGTATCCACGGCGCCTGGGTTAATCAAAGCCTGATAGTCGCGCGGACGCTTATGAGCCCACTCGTCCCAACGGGTCAACGCTTCCTCGCCAGTTAAATGCCCCTTACCGGCGCGCTCAAACCAATCGACCAGCATACGCAGGAAGAACTGATGCGAAGTACCGACCTGCCCATTTAACTCCTCTTGAGTCAGATTAAGCCCAAGCTCCTTGGCAAACGCGGCGGTCTCGCCCAGGTAGTAATACTCGGTATCGACAATCACGCCGTCCATGTCAAAGATAACGGCGTCGAACGGAAATGCGGACACGGCACCCTCCCTAACAAAAGGGCGCCCGCAAGCGGACGCCCGAACCATGCATTATCGGCGATTCTAACCCAGCAGCTTATCCAGCGCCACCGCAATACCATCTTCGTTGTTATTGGCGGTCACCATCTGGGCCACAGCCTTAACCTCATCGACGGCGTTTCCCATGGCAACACCGGTACCAGCCCACTCGATCATGGACTTGTCGTTCTGGCCGTCGCCAAACGATACGACCTCGCTGGCATCGATGCCGAGCTTGGGCAGGGCACCCTCGAGCGCGCGGGCCTTGTCAATACCGGGCGCCGTGTACTCAAAGTACCAGTCGGCCGTAAACATGCCCGAAAGCGTCTGCTTAAAGGGCGCATACATCTCCTCGTAATGCGCCTGCAGGTAGGCCGGATCGCCCGCCGTCAGCAGCTTGTCCACGGGATAAGTGTCCACGACCTCATGCAAGCTCTCGACCTCGCGGATCTTAAGGTCGCAGGCATCGCGCTCATACTTGACGATATTCTTCTGCGAGCCGTCAGGCAGCGTGATCATGCAATGGTACGAGTCCTCGACATGCAAATCACGACCGAGCGAAATCATAGGAATCACGTCAAAATTACGCAGGTGATCAATCAGACGGTGCAGCTCGTCAGCCGGCATGGCCTGGTCAAAAAGGACCTCATCGGTCTGAGCGTCGACCACATGCGCGCCATTGAAAGCGACTAGCAGACCGTCATGGTTTTGAAGGTCGAGCTCCTGCGCCAAGGCGTGCAGTCCCCATGCGGGACGGCCCGAAGCCAAGATGAGCTTAATGCCCGACTCCTGCGCCGCGAGCAGCTTCTCGCGCGTACGCGGGCTAATCACTTTCTGGTCGTTGGTGAGCGTACCGTCGATATCCATTGCGATGGCTTTAATTGCCATATGTGCCTCCTTGCATCGTTTTTATCGCGCACTATCTTATCCGAGCCGGGGCACGTTCGCACAGCGCGCGTATGACGGTTGCAAAACCACCCCATTTGAAACAAAGGCAAAAAAGTACTTGCAAAGACGCGTTCCGACATATAAGTTGATAAAAGACCGCCGTTGCGGTTTTAAGTAGATCGAGCATATGAAGTTTGAGTTTTAGCGTGTAAGAAAAGGAAGATCGGCAAAGTACAACCCCAAACGCAATGACAACTTAATGAGGTAACTGCCACATGTGAGGCACCCAGGGCATTGCTGTCTCGATTTTGAGCACGATGCCTTCCGCCTTGCATGGGCCGTTCCATCCCACCCCTGCAGCAACTGCCTCACGGGCTCATTGAAAACCGCATAGCACCCCAACGTCAGCACATCACCCACGGCAAGCACATCACTCACGACAACCAACACATCAACAAACAGCACGAACATCAACCGATTGGAGAAGCTATGACAAACCACCGCGCTGAAGACGGCGGTAAGAAAAGCATTCTGGATGCCCGAATTGAGCGAGCATATGCAAACGAATATGACGCCGCCTTTGCCGCCGCGACCATCAAGAACTACGCGTCGCTACCGCTCGCGACGATCTTGGCCGACCACCCTCAACTGCTGAAGCGCTGCACAAAGATCATGGGCGACCCCGACATTCGCAAGCTGACAGACCCCTATGCCCCAAAACGCGACAACGATTCGTGCGTCCTTACCGTAGGCTGCCTAGCCCATATGCTTACGGCGCTCGACACGAAACTCAAGCTCGAATGGGAACCTGACGAGCGTCATGAACTCGAAAGCAAGCGGAACACCCTGCGCACCGCACTGTTCCTTCCGTTGGACGGCCTCAAGCGCTGCAACGTCGAGCTCAATACACAGGCGCGGCAAAAGCCCGGGACCACGGGGCAGAAAACTCCAAGACCCCATGCGGCCATCGTCGACCGCAACCGATATAACCGCATGACCGCGCACTTTTCCGCCGAGGGAGCAGCCATAAGGACGCTGATCGACCTGCTGTGCCTCCTGAGCATCAACGAGCTATTTGAGGGCTATCTCGCCCTTGTTCCCGCGACGGCACCCAAGTCGGTAGCAAAGATCATCGAGACCTGCAGACGCCAGTTTGAGCGCCATCGCAATGGCAGCGAGATGAACGCCAGCATCGCGCAGTACTACGCGGCTCATTACAAAAATGACGGATGTGCCCCTGCCGAGCATCAGCTGCGGCTCGCCTACACCACGCCCGTCGCAACGCTCCATCGCTTTGGAGCCCTTGGCGCTTGCGAGCCGCACGAACAGGCAGCCTGCCCCACAACCGAGCTCGATCTCAGGCTCGGACGAACCCTGTAGCCCGCCAGCCCCTCCGCGGGCAACAATCCTATTCCACAACACAACCAACAGAAAGGAGTCCTCATGGACACCAATCATTCCCCCATCATCAGCCCCCTCACCATGCGTGAATCCGCCCGAGGTATCACGCTCACCAGCATTTACGATGAGATGCTTGCCCGTCGCGAGCTCTCCGTCATGGGAAACATCGAAACCCCGATGGCCCACGACCTATGCCAGCAGATCCGCCTGCTCGATGCCACCGACCCCAGCCGCCCCATCACCATATTTGTCGCCAGCGCCGGCGGAAGCGTGCGATCGGGTCTTGCGATCTATGACGCCATGCGCCTCGCATCGTGCCTCATCCGCACCGTCTGCCTGGAATTCGCCGCGTCCATGGGCGCCGTGATCTTTATGGGCGGCGACGATCGCCGTATGGCGCCCCATGCAGAGCTCATGATTCACGACCCGCTGATCCCCCAGGGGGCAGGCGGCTCGGCACTTGCGCTGCAGGAAACCAGCCGGCGTCTCATGCAGACCCGCAAGACCCTCACGCAAATCCTCTCGGACCGCAGCGGCCTCACGCCCAAGCGCATCCAGTCCCTCACTGCAAAAGACACCTACCTTTCGGCCGAGCGCGCCGTCGAGCTCGGCTTTGCCCACGAAATCCTCTCGACCACCAAGGAGGTCGCCCATGTCTAACCTCACCAGCCGCCTCGCCGCATCTGAGTCTGTATCGTCCACTATCCTCGCCAAGGATCGAACGCTTTCCTGCGACACCCGCCAAACGGGACTCAACAACAACGCACTTGTGATCGGCCCCTCGGGAGCCGGCAAGACCCGAAACGTCCTCAAGCCCAACCTGCTGCAAATGAACGCAAGCTACATCGTGCTCGACACCAAAGGCACGCTCTGTCGCGAAGTGGGACCCGTGCTGGCAGCCCACGGCTACCGCGTGCAATGTCTCAACTTCGCCGACCTCAACACCGTCCCGGCCCTTGCGCCCGGCATCGAGCGCTGCGGCTACAACCCCCTGAGGCACATTCGCCGCAAGGCGGACGGCAGGCCCAACCAGCAGGACATCCTCTCGGTGGCAAAGGCCATCTGCCCCATCGAGGACAACAACCAGCCTTTTTGGGATCATGCGGCGGCAAACCTGCTGTCGTGTCTTATCGCCTACGTCACCGAACAGCTACCCGCCGACGAGCAGACGATCAGCTCGGTCATCAAGCTGATCGAGCACCTGCAGGACGGTGCCACGGGTCGATTGTTTGACGACCTGATCACGACCGACCCCCAAAGCTATGCCCTCTCGCTATGGCGGCGCTACGCCATTACGCAAAATGCCGAGCGCATGCACGCGAGCATCGTCGGCATCCTTGCCGAAAAGGTCATGTGTCTGGGATTCGACGGTGCGGCACAGCTCTATCGTGAGTGCCATCAGGTGGACTTCGCTTCCATGGGACACACCCCCTGCGCCCTGTTTGTAACCGTGAGCGATATTGACCGCAATCTCGATCCGCTGACCGGCCTCTTTATTTCGCAGGCGTTTATGGGCCTCATTCGTGAGGCCGATAGGCAGCCCGACGGCAGCCTGCCCGTGCCCGTGCGCTTTATGCTCGATGACTTCGCAAATCTGCAGATCCCCCAGATCGACAACGTGCTCTCGATTATCCGAAGCCGCAACATCTGGGCAACGCTGCTGCTGCAGTCGACCAACCAGCTCGATGCGCTCTATGGCGAGGCACGCGCACGCTCCATCATGGGCAACTGCGACACGCATCTGGTGCTGGCGTTCCAGGATCCCGAGAGTGCCCGGGTGTTTTCCGACCGCGCCGACGCGCTGCCCAGCACACTCATGGCGACGCCGATTGATTGCTCGTGGCTCTTTGTACGCGGTCGCACTCCCGAACAGGTCGAGCGCTTTAGGCTCGAAGACCATCCGCTCTACGGGGAGCTGCCCGAGGCGCAGCGAGGCCATGCGGAGGCCAAGATCTAAGCGCAGGGTTCTCGCAGCGCGCGGCGCCCCGGCGATGTTCCACAAAGGCCGTGCGCCCCGGGACCACGGCAAAGCAAAGGGGCCCGCATCCGATAGGATACGGGCCCCTGACTATAAGGCACGATGCGTTAACAGCAGCGACTACTTACGGTGAGCGCGGTAGAACTCGATGAGCGCCTGAGTCGAAGCGTCCTGCTCGGCCTTGGCGGCGTCGTCGTGGAAGGCAGGGGTAATCTGCTTGGCAAGCTGCTTGCCCAGCTCGACGCCCCACTGGTCGTAGGAGTCGATGCCCCAGACCGTGCCCTCGACAAA